>JACMOQ010000300.1 GCA_014377905.1 Acetobacteraceae bacterium
AGGCGGGCGGCCGCGCGGTGCAAAGCCTCAATCGACAGATTAATCCCCGGCGCGATCACCCCGCCAAGATAGGCGCCATCACGATCCACCACATCGAATGTGGTGGCGGTGCCGAAATCGATAATCACCATCGGCCCGCCATAACGGACATGGCCGGCCAGCGTGTTGAGCAGCCGGTCGGCACCGACCTCATCGGGGTTGTCGATCTTGATCGCAAAACCCCAGTCGAGCGTGGCGCGGGCAACCAATGGCTCCACGTCCAGCCAGTCGCGGCACAGGCGGCGGACGTCGTAGAGGGCGGCTGGCACCACTGTGCCGATCACCGCGCCGGTGATCTGCTCGCGCTTGATGTTGCTGCTGTTGAGCATGGTTTGCAGCCACACCCAATATTCATCCGAGGTACGCTGGGCGTTGGTTGAAATCCGCCAGATGCCGCGCCACTGATCGCCATCATGCACGGCCATGACGGTGTTAGTGTTCCCGGTATCGACCACCAGCAGCATGGCTAACCTCCGTTTGGCAGCAGGACATCGCCCGCGGTGAAGTTCCTGATGGTGCCATCAATCGCGAGGCAAAGCCCGCCATCATCGCCGAGGCCAGCGAATGCGCCGGCATATTCCTGGCCACCGAGCTTGAGCGTCATGGCACTGCCAAGCTGAAGCGCGTGCGTGCGCCAGGCGGCGCGGATTGGCGCGAAGCCGTCGGCGTCCAGCACATCGAGCCAGTGCCCAAGGCGTTCAAGCAGGACGCGCGCGAAATTTTCGGCATCCGCTGGAACCGGCAGCCTGGCGGTGCGGCGGTCGGGCAATTCCGGCGCGTGCGCCAGATTGACCCCGATCCCCAGCACCACCCAGTCTATCACCGCGCCAGTTCCGTGGCTTTCAGTAAGGATACCCGCCAGCTTGCCCCCGTCGAGCAGCACATCGTTCGGCCATTTCAGTGCCAACGCTGGCGATGACGGGAAAGGCAGAAATTCTGCAACCGTCTCGGCAACCGCCACCCCCGCCAGCAAAGACATTTGTGCCGCATCGCGCGGTGCCAAATCCGGGCGCAACAGGACCGACAAAGCCAGGTTTCCCGGCGGCGTTGTCCAGCCGCGCCCGCGGCTGCCGCGGCCGGAAGATTGCCGGCGCGCCAGTACGGCCAAGCCGTCCGGCTCCCCGTCCGCTGCCAGGGTGCGGCAAAGATCGGATGTCGATGGCAGAACGTCGTGGATCTGCAGCCGCCAAACGCGGACGGCCGCCGCAGCCTTCATCCGAAGATCGCTTTGGCGGCCGCCAGCGCGGCGGCTTCGACTGGGGCGGCAAAGGTGAAGAACAGCACGGTGAATAATCCGCCGGCAACCGCCACCACAGACAGCGATGCCGGGCGGGCATCGAAGGCTTCCGCGCTGTCATCGAAGAACATCACTTTGATGATGCGGATATAATAATAGGCGCCGATGACGCTGGTCAGCACGCCGATCACCGCCAATGCCCACATTCCCTGCGACACAGCCGCCTGGAAGATGAACAATTTCCCCCAAAATCCCGAAAACGGCGGGATGCCAGCCATCGAGAACATGAACACTGCCAACCACAGCGCCAGCCCCAGATCGGTGCGCGCCAGGCCCGCGAGATCGGAGATGCCTTCGACCGCGCGGCCCCGGCGGCGCATCGCCAGAATGCAGGCAAAGGCGCCAGCATTCATAAACACGTAGGTCACCAAATAAATCAGCACGCCCTTGACGCCGAGCGGCGTGCCCGCGGCAAGGCCGACCAGCGCGTAGCCCATATGCCCGATCGACGAATAGGCCATCAGGCGCTTGATGTTCTTTTGTCCGATCGCCGCGAGCGAGCCGAGCAACATTGATGCGATCGCCACCAGCACAATCAGTTGCTGCCATTGCGCCAGCAAATGCCCAAACGGCCCACCCAGCACCCGCAACAGCAGCGCCATGGCGGCAACTTTTGGTGCGGTGCCCATGAAGGCGGTGACCGGGGTCGGCGCACCTTCATACACATCCGGCGTCCACATATGGAACGGCACGGCGGAAATCTTGAAGGACAGGCCGGCGACGATGAACACCACCCCAACCGTCACCCCGGTCGAGGCATGGTCCTTGTCGCTGAGCAGACGGCCGAGATCGCCGAAGCTCATGCTGCCGGCAAAGCCGTAAACCAGCGAAATCCCATAAAGCAGCAATCCAGATGCCAGCGCGCCAAGCACAAAATACTTTAGCCCGGCTTCCGAACTGCGCAGATCGTCACGCGCGAAAGCGGCCAGCACGTAGACCGACAGGCTCATCAACTCCACCCCGAGGTAGAGCGACATCAAGTTCACCGCTGACGCCATCAGCATCATGCCGACCGTGGCGAACAGCATCAGGACTGGGAATTCGAAGCGGCGCAGATTTTCCTGCTCGATGTAGTCCATCGACAGGATCACCGCGAGGATAGCGGCCGCCAGGATCAGCAATTTCACAAAGCCGCTGAACGCATCGACCGCGAACATCCCCGAATAACCCAGCCCCGGCACCCCGGCCATGACCAGCACTGCCGCCAACACCATCGCGCCGACGGTGAACATGCTGGCCATGCGGAATGCATTTTCGCGCGCCAGCACGCCGAGCACCAGGATCGCCATGCCAGCGCAGGACAGGACAATCTCGGGGAGGGCTAGGGTCCAGCTCATTTCACGATCCCGGCAAGCTTGATGGTCGCGGCAAGCGCGGCCTGGTGATGGTCGACCATGTGGGCGACCGAGGCATCCCAGAACCCGGTGAAGTGGGACGGCGCGATGCCCATCCACAAGGTCAGCAGCACCAGCGGGGCGAAGATCGCGATTTCGCGCGGCGACAGGTCGAGGATGGTTTTGAGTTCATCCCGCGTCATCGCGCCGAAAATCACCCGGCGATACAGGTACAGCATGTAAACCGCGCCCAGGATCATCCCCGAGCTGCCCAGCAGGGCCAGCCAGAAGCTGACCTTGAAGGCGCCGACCAGGACCAGAAATTCACCCGCGAAGCCAGCGGTGCCGGGAAGCCCGACGCTTGCCATGGTGAACAGCATAAAGGCGAGCGCGTACGCCGGCATCCGGTCGGCAAGGCCGCCGTAACGGGCGATTTCGCGGGTGTGGATGCGGTCATAAACCACCCCGACGCAGAGGAACAACGCGCCGGACACCACGCCATGCGACAGCATCTGGAACAGCGCGCCCGACAAGCCCTGCACGTTCACGGTGAAAATTCCCATCGTCACCACGCCCATATGGGCGACCGACGAATAGGCGATCAGCTTTTTCATGTCGGTCTGCGCGAGTGCGACCAACGAGGTGTAGATCACCGCAACAACGGACAGGGTGAACACGAACGGGGCGAAATAGGCGGTGGCATCGGGCAGCATCGGCACCGAAAAGCGCAGAAACCCGTAAGCCCCCATCTTCAGCAGAACGCCGGCCAGAATGACCGAACCCGCGGTCGGCGCTTCCACATGGGCATCTGGCAGCCAGGTATGGACCGGCCACATCGGCACCTTCACCGCGAAGGAGGCAAAGAACGCCAGGAATAGCCAGGTCTGCATCGCGGGCGCAAACTGGGTCTTCATCAACACCACGATATCGGTGCTGCCCGCCGCCACCCACATCGCCAGCAGCGCCAGCAACATCAGCACTGAGCCGGCGAGGGTGTAGAGGAAGAACTTGAACGCTGCATAAACCCGGCGCGGCCCGCCCCAGACGCCGATGATCAGATACATCGGGATCAGCACGCCTTCGAAGAAGATGTAGAACACCACAAAATCCAGCGCGCAAAACATGCCGACCATCATGGTTTCCAGCACCAGGAAGGCGATCATGAATTCACGCACGCGGGTTTGGATGCTCTCCCAGCTTGCCAGGATGCAGATCGGGGTTAGCGCGGTGGATAGCAGCACGAACAGCACCGAAATGCCGTCCACGCCCATTTTGTAAGTAATGCCGATCGAGGGCAGCCAGGACAGGCTTTCGACAAACTGAAACCCGCCATTGGCCTGATCGAACCGCACCCACAACAGCAGCGACAGCGCAAACACGATCAGACTGGTCCACAACGCCGTCCAGCGGGCGTTGGACGCAACCACGGCGTCATCCCCGCGCACCGCCAGGATAATCGCGCACCCCGCCAGCGGCAGGAACGTGAGCAGTGAGAGCAAGGGGAAGCCGGCCGCGTTCATATCGATCACCGCAAAAAGACGAGGTAGATGCTGACCAGGGCAACAAGCCCGATCAGCATGGCGAATGCGTAGCTGGCAATCGAGCCGGTTTGCAGCTTGACCACCTGGCCGGATGACGACCCGGTGAGGGACGCCACCCCGTTCGGCATGCCATCAATGATTTTGACGTCGCCAATTTGCCACAACCCGCGCGCCAGCCGCAGCATCGGCTGCACCAGAATGGCGTTATACAGCTCATCAAAATACCATTTATTGAGCAGGAACCGGTAAACCCCCGGCATCGCCATCGCGATCTGCCCGGGCACAAACGGCATGCCCATGTAGAGCAGGTACGCGAGCGCAATGCCGGCGATGCCAACCACAGAAGGCGCCAAAGTGACCCAGGTTGGGAGGTGTTCCATTGCCTGCAACACATGGTTGGCCGGGCTGAGGCGAATGCTGTCGCCCCAGAAATGCTGCCAATGCTCACCCAGCAATTGCTCGTGGAACATCACGCCGGTCACCACCGCGCCAATGGCCAGCAGGATCAGCGGCACGGTCATCACCGCCGGGCTTTCATGGACGTGGTCCATGGTGTGCTGATCAGCCCGCGGCGCGCCATGAAAGGTCAGGATCAGCAGGCGCCAGGAATAAAACGCGGTCAGCCCCGCCGCGATCAGGCCGCACCAGAACCCGTAGGCCCCGCTGAGCGAGCCCGACGCATAGGCGGCTTCGAGAATGGCGTCCTTGGAATAATAGCCGGCGAACGGATAGACGCCGGCAAGCGCCAGACTGCCGATCCACATCACCACGTAGGTCAGCGGAATTTTCTTCCAGATGCCGCCCATCTTGCGGATGTCCTGTTCGTCCGACATCGCGTGGATCACCGCACCGGCCGACAGGAACAGCAGCGCCTTGAAGAAGGCATGGGTCAGCAAATGGAACATCGATGCCTGATAGGCGCCAACGCCTGCCGCGATGAACATGTAGCCAAGCTGCGAACAGGTCGAATAGGCGATGATCCGCTTGATGTCGTTCTGCACGCAGCCAATGGTGGCGGCGAACAACGCGGTCGAGCCGCCGACGATGGCGACAAACGCCAGCGCATTGGGCGCAAATTCCATCAGCGGCGACATGCGCGCCATCAGGAACACGCCGGCCGTTACCATCGTTGCCGCATGGATCAGGGCGGAAACCGGGGTTGGCCCTTCCATCGCGTCCGGCAACCAGACATGCAGGCCCAACTGCGCCGACTTTCCCATCGCACCGATGAACAGCAGCACGCCGATGACCTCCAGCGCGGCGAAATCGCGGCCGAACACGTGGTAGACATCGCCGGTGTGCTTGCTGACGCCGGCAAAAATATCGTCGAACCCGATCGAGCCGAACACCACGAAAATCAGCGCGATGCCAAGCGCAAACCCGAGATCGCCGATCCGGTTGACGATGAACGCCTTCATCGCGGCCGCACAGGCCGACGGGCGGTCGTAGTAATAGCCAATCAGCAGGTAGCTCGCGAGGCCGACGCCTTCCCAGCCGAAAAACAGTTGCAGCAGATTGTCAGCGGTCACCAGCATCAGCATCGCGAAGGTGAACAGGCTGAGATAGCTGAAGAATTTCCAGATCGTGTTGTCATGCGCCATGTAACCGGCGCTGTAGATGTGGATCAGGGTGGCCACGCAGGTCACCATGGCGACCATCACGGCGGCGAGGGTGTCGTAGCGCAATGCCCAGTCAACATGGAAAGTTCCGGCCTCGACCCAGGTGCCGAGGGAAATCACGCCGGGCGGCACGCCGTTATAGACCAGGTCGATAAATGCCGAGACGCCGCACACCGACGCGAGGATCATGCAGGCGATGGTGACAAGCTGCGCCGCGCGATCGCCGATCTGGCGACCAAGCAGCAAGGCAATAAGCGATCCGACCAGCGGGGCAAAGACGGCAATGGCGAACATCGGTGGTCAGCCCTTCATCATGGTAACGTCTTCGACCTCAATCGAACCGCGGTTGCGGAAATAGACCACAACGATCGCGAGCCCGATCGCGGCTTCGGCTGCCGCCACGGTCAGCACGAACATCGCCAGAATTTGCCCGGCCAGATCGTTCAACGCCGCCGAGAAGGCGACGAGATTAAGGTTCACCGCCAGCAGCATGAGTTCCACCGACATCAGGATCACGATGACGTTCTTGCGGTTGAGAAAGATGCCGAAAATACCGAGCACCAGAAGGATGGCCGATACGGTCAGGTAATGGCCGAGGGGGACGGGCAACATCAGTGGTGGCCTCCGTGGGAATCCGCAGGTGCCACGGGTTTGGCTTCCGTTACTTTCGGCCGCAGATAATGATCAACCGGCACGCCGGCGCCGCGCACCACATCGACCAGCACCAGCGTGTCGGCCGGGGTGCGCGCAATTTGGGTGGCGACGTTCTGGTGGCGCGACGTTTTGCGGTCACGCAAGGTCAGCACAATCGCGCCGATCATCGCCACCAGCAGAATCAGGCCAGACGCCTGAAACAGCAGGATGTAGTCGGTATAAAGGATTTGTCCGATCTGGCGGGTGTTGTCGAGCGCGGCATCCATCGGTGCGAAACGCAGCCCGTCCGACCCCGGCGCAATCCGCCAGCCGCCCAGCACCATCACCAATTCGCCGAGCAGCACCACCCCGATTGTGGCCCCAACCGGCAGATAGCGCTGGAACCCTTCGCGCAACTGCACGAAATTCACGTCCAGCATCATCACCACGAACAGGAACAGCACCGCGACCGCGCCGACATACACAATGACCAGGGTCATCGCCAGGAACTCGGCGCCGGCCAGCAGGAACAATGCCGCAGCGTTGAAGAACGCCAGGATCAGGAACAGCACCGCATGCACCGGGTTGCGGCTGCTGACCACCATGGCCGCTGACGCAAGCAAAATGCCGGAGAACAGATAAAAGGCGAGGGATGCGATCATGATGCGGCCTTACCGGTACGGCGCGTCGAGTTCGAGACGGCGAGCCAACTCCGGCTCCCAGCGATCGCCGTTGGCGAGCAGCTTGTCTTTGTCATACATCAGTTCCGCGCGGGTTTCGGTGGCGAACTCGAAGTTCGGGCCTTCAACAATCGCATCCACCGGGCAGGCTTCCTCGCACAGCCCACAATAAATGCACTTGGTCATGTCGATGTCGTAGCGCGTGGTGCGGCGCGAGCCATCTTCGCGGGGTTCGGCTTCAATGGTGATTGCCTGGGCCGGGCACACCGCTTCGCATAATTTGCACGCGATGCAACGTTCCTCGCCGTTCGGATAGCGTCGCAGCGCGTGCTCGCCTTTAAAGCGCGGGCTGATCGGGCCCTTTTCGTACGGGTAGTTGATGGTGACCTTGGGCTTGAAGAAATATTTCAAGGTCAGCGCCATGCCGCCGACGAGTTCTTCAAGCAATAATGCGCGGGTGGTGCGGTCTAGGAAGCTCATTGGTCAGACCCCAGGGAAGCGATCAGTTCTTTTTGTGAACAAAAAGAACCAAAAAAACTTTTTGATAATTCCTGGCCGTTGGCGTGCCCTGTCGGCAAGCCCGAGCCAACGGCAACAAATTGAGGAAGTTTTTTTGCTTCTTTTTGTTCACAAAAAGAAGACCTCCCTTGTCTGGCTTTCATCTTGCTCACGCCGAATGCGGCAGCCAGCCGAAGGCCATCAGGACCCCCGCGACCAGCACGAGGTAAAACAACGAAAACGGCAGAAACACTTTCCAACCCAGCCGCATCAGCTGATCATACCGATAGCGCGGGAAGGTGCCGCGCACCCAGATGAAAGCGAACAGGATCGCGCAGACTTTCAGGATGAACCAGATCGGCCCGAACCAGAACGGCGTTGGGATGCCGAACGGCGCCAGCCAGCCGCCGAGGAACAGGATGGTCGTCATCGACGACATCAAGATCATGTTGGCGTATTCGCCGAGGAAGAACAGCCCGAAGCTCAGGCTCGAATATTCGACGAAGAACCCGGCGACGATTTCGCTTTCGCCTTCCGGCAGATCGAACGGCGATCGGTTGGTTTCCGCCAAGGTCGAGATGAAAAAGATCACGAACATCGGGAATAGCGGCACGCAAAACCACACATTGGTTTGCGCCAAAACGATGTCGTTCAGGTTCAGCGATCCGACGCAGACCAGCACCGTGACGATCACAAAGCCCATTGAGACTTCGTAGGACACCATTTGTGCCGCAGACCGCATCGCGCCGAGGAATGGGTATTTCGAATTCGACGCCCAACCGGCGATGATGATGCCGTAAACCCCAAGTGACGAAATCGCGAACAAATACAACACGCCGACATTGATATCGGCGACCGCCCAGCCGTCATTCAGCGGGATCACCGCCCAGGCCACCATCGCGAGCGAGAAGGTCAGCATTGGCGCCAGCAGGAACAATCCCTTGGACGCACCGGAAGGAATAATGGTTTCCTTCATCAACATCTTGATCGCGTCGGCGAAGGGCTGCAACAGCCCGAACGGGCCAACCACGTTGGGGCCGCGACGAAGCTGGATCGCGCCCAGCACCTTGCGCTCGGCGTACGTCAGATAGGCCACCATCACCAGCAGCGGGCCGAGAATGGCGAGCGCTTTGAGCACGGTCAGGATCACTTGGCCGAGCATGTTATGCAGCAGGAAATCGATCATCGCCTTATTCCGCCGCCAGCAGAACGGGGGCAGCGGCGGCGGTGCATTCCGCCATGGTTGGGCTGGCGCGGCTGATGCTGTCGGTCATGTAGTAATTGACGATCGCCGGAGTGAAAGACTCAGTGCCGATCGTGCCCGATGCGGTCGGGCCGGCCATGTCCGTGCAGCCAAAGCGCGGCAGGATATCGAGGCGGGCAAACACCGGATTAACCTGCTCCATGCGCGCCCGCAGCGCACCGATCGTGTCATAGGGTAAGGTCTTGCCGATTATCCCGCTGAAAGCGCGGATGATTTTCCAATCCTCGCGCGCCTCACCGGGCGGGAACACCGCCAACTGACCGCGCTGAACCCGGCCTTCGGTGTTGACGTAGGTGCCGTCCTTTTCGGTGTAGGCCGCGCCTGGCAGGATCACGTCGGCACGCGCCGCGCCGGCATCGCCGTGATGGCCCTGATAGATCACGAAGGTGGATGCGCCAATTTTGGCGGTGTCGAATTCGTCAGCGCCGAGCAGCCACAGCAGGTCCACGCCACCGCCCAGCATTTTGTCCAGGGTCTTGCCGGTCGCAAAGCCCAGGTCGAGGGCACCAACCCGGCTCGCCGCGGTGTGCAAAACGTTGAATCCGTGCCAGTCGGCGGTCAGCATGCCGGTTTCCGCCGCCAGCTTCCAGGCCGCCGCCAGAATTGCCGCGCCATCCGCCCGGCGCAGCGCGCCCTGGCCAATGATCAGCATCGGCCGTTTGGTGGCCTTCAGCGTTGTGATGAAGGAATTATCGGCCAGCAAAGCAGGCGCATCACCAAGCCATTCGACCTTATAGGTCAGATCGGCCGGCACCCCGATTGCTGCCACCTTGGTGCGGTTGGCGACAATGGCCTTCCTGATCCGCGCATTCAGCAACGGCGCTTCGCGGCGCGGATTGGTGCCGATCAGCAGGATGGCATCAGCTTCCTCGATCCCGGCAATCGAGGTATTAAAGCTGTAGAAATCCCGCCGCGACGCATCCAACGCCGCGCCGTCCTGGCGGCAATCAAGGTTGGTCGACCCCAGGGCTGCAAACAAATCCTTCAGCGCCAACATGCTTTCGGCGTCAGCCAGATCGCCGGCAACGGCGCCCATCCGATCCCCCGCCATGCCAGCCATTTTCGCGGCAATCGCGTCGAAACCTTCCTGCCACGATGCGCGGGCAAGTTTGCCGTCCCGCCGCACCCAGCATGAATCGAGCCGGCGGCGCTTCAGCCCATCGATTGAGAAGCGCGACTTATCGGCCAGCCACTCCTCATTCACATCCTCATTCAGACGCGGCAGCACCCGCAGCACGTCCGGCCCGCGCGAATCGACGCGGATATTGGCGCCCACCGCGTCGAGCACATCGACGCTGTCGGTCTTCTTCAATTCCCACGGCCGCGCCACGAAGGCGTAAGGCTTCGATGTCAACGCGCCCACCGGGCAGATATCGATCAGATTGCCGGAAAGCTCCGACGTCAGGGCCTTTTCGACATAGGTGCCGATTTCCATCGTCTCACCACGTGCGGTCGCGCCAAGTTCGGACACGCCGGCGATTTCGGTCGAGAAGCGGATGCAGCGCGTGCACTGGATGCAGCGCGTCATCACCGTCTTGACCAGCGGGCCGAGGTTCTTGTCCGTCACCGCGCGCTTGGGTTCGAGGTAGCGCGAATGATCATCGCCATAGCCGACCGCCTGGTCCTGCAAATCGCACTCACCGCCCTGGTCGCAGATCGGGCAATCCAGCGGGTGGTTGATCAGCAGGAATTCCATCACCCCGCGGCGTGCCTTGCGCACCATCGGGCTGTCGGTGTGCACCACCATCCCGTCAGCGACCGGATAGGCGCAGGAGGCGAACGGCTTGGGCGGCGCCTTTTCGATTTCGACCAGGCACATCCGGCAATTTCCGGCGACCGATAGCCGTTCATGGTAGCAAAAACGCGGGATTTCCTTGCCGGCGGCCTCGCAAGCCTGCAGCACGTTCGATCCGGCGGGGATTTCTACGTCGATACCGTCGACGGTGACTTTGACCATGGTCCTACTCCGCCGCCATCTTCATGGATTTGCTCGCCTTATAGACAGCAATCCGAGCTTCCATTTCGGGGCGGAAATTCTTGATCAACCCCTGGATCGGCCACGCCGCCGCATTGCCGAGGGCGCAGATCGTATGGCCCTCAACCTGGCGCGTCACCGCTTCGAGTGTATCGATTTCCTCGATTTCCGCGCGGCCTTGCACCATCCGGTTCATCACCCGCATCATCCAGCCAGTGCCTTCGCGGCACGGCGTGCACTGGCCACAGCTTTCATGCTTGTAGAACTGGCTGAGTCGGGCAATCGCCTTGATAATGTCGGTGGATTTGTCCATCACAATCACCGCCGCCGTGCCAAGCCCGGACTTCACATCGCGCAACGAGTCGAAATCCATCAAGATGGTGTCGCAGGTTGCCTTGTTGAGCACCGGCACCGACGCGCCACCGGGGATGATCGCAAGCAGATTATCCCACCCGCCACGCACCCCGCCGGCATAGCGGTCAATCAATTCGCGCAACGGAATGCCAAGTTCTTCTTCCACGTTGCACGGCTTGTTCACATGGCCGGAAATGCAGAACAGTTTGGTGCCAGCATTCCTCGGCCGGCCCAGCGCTGAAAACCATGCAGCGCCACGCCGCATGATCGTCGGCGCGACCGCAATGCTTTCGACGTTGTTGACCGTTGACGGGCACCCATAAAGCCCAACCGCCGCCGGAAAGGGCGGCTTTAGGCGAGGCATGCCCTTTTTGCCTTCAAGGCTTTCGATCAGCGCGGTTTCCTCGCCGCAAATGTAGGCGCCGGCGCCGCGATGCAGATAGCAGTCGAAATCCCAGCCCGAACCGCAAGCGTTCTTGCCGATCAGGCCGGCGTCATACGCCTCATCAATCGCTTTTTGCAGCGCCACGGCTTCGTTGTAGAATTCGCCGCGAATATAGATATAGGCGGCATGCGCGCCCATCGCGAAGGACGCGATCAGACAGCCCTCGATCAACTTGTGCGGATCGTGGCGCAGAATGTCGCGGTCCTTGCAGGTGCCGGGTTCGCTCTCATCGGCGTTGACCACCAGGTAATGCGGCCGGTCGCCGACCACTTTCGGCATGAACGACCATTTCATGCCGGTGGGGAAGCCCGCCCCGCCGCGGCCACGCAGGCCCGACGCCTTCATTTCGTCGATGATCGCATCGCGCCCGCGGGCGAGAATGGCCGCCGTGCCGTCCCAATCGCCGCGCGAGCGCGCGCCGGCGAGACCAACGTCGTGGACGCCATAAAGATTGGTGAAAATCCGGTCCTGGTCGCTCAGCATGAAATCATTCCGCCTTCTCGAACAGGAGGGTAATCGGCCCGCCATCGGGCGCGGAGGCTTGTCGCCCGGTCATCGAGCCGAATTTCGGCACCACACCGCGCTTCAAGGATTCAAGCAGCGCCCTGGTGCGCTCGGAATCCATATCCTCGTAGAAATCATCGTTCACTTGCAGGATCGGCGCGTTGACGCAGGCGCCGACGCATTCAACTTCCGTCATGGTGAACAGCCCGTCGGCGCTGTTTTCTTTCCAGCCCTTGATGCCGGTCACGTCCCGGCAGGCCTGCACGATGTCGTCCGAGCCGCGCAGCCAGCATGGCGTTGTGGTGCAAAGCTGCAAATGAAACTTGCCGACCGGGGCCATGTTGAACATCAGATAGAAGGTCGCGACCTCATAAACCCGGATTGGCGGCATATCGAGAATGCGGCCGATTTCGTCCATCGCGGCGACCGACACCCAGGCGCTACCAGTGGTGCGGCCCATCTGGCGCTGCGCCAGATCGAGCAGCGGCAGCACCGCACTCGCCTGCCTGCCCGCCGGGTATTTGGCGATGTGCTTATCGACCTGAACCATGCTGTCCGCGTCGAAGGCGAAGCTCGCGGGCTGGATGAAATCCTGTTTGGGGTGCGCGGCCATGTTTTACCTGTCGATCTCACCGAAGACGATGTCGAGCGATCCAATTATCGCCACGGCGTCGGCCAGCATGTGGCGTTTGGCCATTGCTTCAATGGCTTGCAGATGGGCAAAGCCCGTCGCGCGGATTTTACAGCGATAGGGCCGGTTGGTGCCGTCGGCGACCAGATACACCCCGAATTCGCCTTTCGGGGCTTCGACCACGGTGTAGGTCGCGCCCGCCGGGACGTGATAACCCTCGGTGTAAAGCTTGAAGTGATGGATCAGCGCTTCCATCGACCGCTTCACGTTGGCCCGGCTTGGTGGCGAAATCTTGTTGTCCTGCACCTTGACCGGGCCAGGCTTCATCTTGGCCAGGCATTGTTGGATCATCGACACGCTTTCGCGCATTTCGGCGATCCGCATCAGATACCGATCATAGCAATCGCCATTGCGGCCCACCGGGACTTTGAAGTCGAGCTGGTCGTACATCTCGTACGGTTGTGACCGGCGCAAATCCCAGGCGACGCCGCTGGCGCGCAGGCAGGGGCCCGAAAACCCCCAGGCGAGCGCCTGTTCCGCGCTGAAGATGCCGATATCGACCGTGCGTTGCTTCCAAATCCGGTTGCCGGTCAGCAGGGTTTCCAGATCATCGACAAACTTGCCAAAGCTGTGCGCCCAGGCGCCGATCTGGTCTTCAAGCCCGGCGGGCAAATCTTTCGCCACGCCACCGGGGCGGAAATAATTGGCGTGAAGCCGCGCGCCGGACGCAGCCTCATGGAACTCCATCAGCTTTTCGCGTTCCTCAAAGCCCCACAAAGCCGGGGTGATCGCGCCGACATCCAACCCGTAAGTCGTCACGTTGAGCAGATGGTTGAGCACCCTGGTGATTTCGCTGAACAAAGTGCGAATCCACTTGGCGCGCTCCGGCACCTCAATCCCCAGCAGTTTTTCGGTCGCCAGCGCGAACGCGTGTTCCTGCGTCATTGGCGACACGTAATCCAACCGGTCGAAATACGGCACCGCCTGAATGTAGGTTTTGTACTCGATCAGTTTTTCAGTGCCGCGATGCAGAAGGCCGATATGCGGATCGGCGCGCTCGACAACTTCGCCATCCATTTCCAAGATCAGGCGCAATACGCCATGGGCTGCCGGGTGCTGCGGGCCGAAATTAATTGAATGGCTGTCGATCTGAATTTGTTTGGTCACCGGTGCGTCGTTCATGCCGCCCCATCCTTGCGGGATTTTTCGTCACCCGGAAGCGTGGTCATCGCCTCCCAGGGGGAAAGGAAATCGAAATTACGGAAATCCTGCACCAGCTTCACGGGTTCGTACACAACCTGCTTGCGGGCATCGTCGTAACGCACCTCGACATATCCTGTCAGCGGGAAGTCCTTGCGCAGCGGATGCCCTTCGAAGCCATAATCGGTCAGGATGCGGCGCAAATCGGGTTGGCCGCTGAAACCGATGCCGAACAGGTCAAACGCCTCACGCTCCCACCAGGTCGCGACCGGCCAGATGCCGTGGATCGATGGCACCGGAGTCGTTTCGTTGGTGTTAATCGAGACGCGGATGCGATGGTTATGAGTGACCGACAGCAGGCAATAAACGATTTCGAACCGATCGGCGCGTTCTGGCCAGTCAACCCCGGCCATTTCCATCATCTGTTCGAACAGGAAGCGCGGATCGTCGCGCAAGGTGGTCATCAGTGCCACCACACTATCACGATCGGCGTTGGCAATCAGTTCGTCGCGGGCCCAGGCAATGCTGGTCACACCAGGCAGGCCAGCAATCATTTCTGCAATGTCAGCCACGGAGAATGGTCCCGGTGCGACGGATTTTCTTCTGCAATTGCATGATCCCGTAAACCAGCGCCTCGGCCGTCGGCGGGCAGCCCGGCACGTAAATATCAACCGGCACCACCCGATCGCAGCCGCGGACCACCGCGTAGGAATAATGATAGTAGCCGCCGCCATTGGCGCAGCTGCCCATGCTGATCACCCAGCGCGGTTCCGGCATCTGGTCGTAAACCTTGCGAAGCGCCGGCGCCATCTTGTTGGTGAGAGTTCCCGCAACGATCATCACGTCTGACTGGCGCGGTGACGGGCGCGGGATGACGCCCAGCCGATCCAGATCGTAGCGTGGCATGTAGGCGTGGATCATTTCGACAGCACAGCAGGCGAGACCGAACGTCATCGGCCACAAACTTCCGGTGCGCGCCCAGTTCACCAATTTATCCAGATTGGCGACCACAAAGCCCTTGTCGTCGATCGCACCGGTAATGCTGTTGATCACCGCATCCTGCGCCGCACCAGGCGGCAACACGGCGTGATCGAGGCTGTTAGTGGAAGCGCTCATTTACCTACTCCCAATCGAGTGCGCCCTTGCACCATTCATACACAAATCCGACCGTCAGCACGCCGAGGAAACCGACCATCGAAAAGAAGCCCAGCGGCCCGATATCCGACAGGCTCACCGCCCAGGGAAACAGAAACGCCACTTCAAGATCGAAAATAATGAACAAAATAGCCACGAGATAGAACCGCACATCGAACCGACGCCGCGCGTCGTCAAATGGCTCGAACCCGCACTCATACGGCGACAACTTTTCGGCATATGGCTTCTGATGTGCCGCTAGCAATGACCCACCAACCATCGCAATCGCAATGGCTGATGCAATGCCCATGAATACCAAAATGGGGAAGTAATCGGCCAGATCGAGAGCCATGATGCCCATTCCTTCGGTGCCGGCATCCAACACGAAATACCGCATTGCAGCGCGGGCAGGACCTTAATCGAATCGGTTGATTTCTGCCAGGGGCAGAACAACCAGAAAGTGCAGCAATCGCTGCAACCCAGTCAGAACGAAAGGAAAAACTGCGCCGCCTCCCAAAAGGGAAGCTGGCGCGAGAGACGGGGCTCGAACCCGCGACCTCCGGCGTGACAGGCCGGCGCTCTAACCAACTGAGCTACTCCCGCATTAGCGACAGGGAGGGCCGTTTAGGCCCCAGGCACGAACTCGTCAACCCTCGAAAACGAAACCGTGACGAGAAAAATGGAATGGGCGGTGACGGGATCGAACCGCCGACCAACTCGGTGTAAACGAGCCGCTCTACCGCTGAGCTAACCGCCCTGAAGATGTGGTGGGGAGGAAGGCAAGACAAGCGGGGGCGCTGCCCCTCGACCCCGCAAGGGACAGGGTCCCTGGGCGCCGAATCCCAAGAGAGGGGTGAAGAACGAGGGGGGCTAAGTTGCTGGATCGACCATTGCCTCAGCCCCCCTCGTTCTTCACCCCTTGCTTTCTTCGGTTAGGCGTCCAGGGACCTTCCCTGGCTGGGGTCCAGGGGGTGGTGCCCCCTGGCCTTCCTCGCTTTCTACCCCACCGCGTCTTTAAGCGCTTTGCCCGGCTTGAAGCGCACGGTTGTTGACTCCGCGATTTGGATGGCGGCGCCGGTTTGCGGGTTGCGGCCGGTGGTGGCTTTGCGGGTCGAGGTTCCGAACGATCCGAAGCCGACGAGGCGGACTTCTTCGCCGGCCTTGAGGGCTGCTTCGATGCCGGCGAACACGGCGTCCACGGCTTCGGTGGCTTTGGCTTTGGTGAGGTCGGATTTATCGGCGACCACGGCGATCAGGTCCATTTTGTTCATCGAAAGCGCTCCTTGCGTTTTGTTTTGTTTGGGCACGGCGTGCTGCCCTGGTGGTGCGGACCATAGCGGCGGGTCCTTAGTCGGGTCAACGAATGATGGGGTCCGAACCCGCGGAAATCTGGGTTAAATGGCAAAAGTAAGCCTGCCATGTCCCGCTTGCGCGGCCCATGGCAGGCTTGACAGTCGCTTATGGTTTAGTGGGTGAGCGGTGCTGCCGGGGCGATTGCTGCCGGGATCGGGGTTTCCGGCGGTTCGATCCATTCAATCGCTTCGGGTTTGCGCACCAATGCCTGTCTAATGACCTCATCAGCGTTGGACACTGGGATCAGCGTGAGGTTTTTCTTCACGTTGTCGGGGATATCGGCAAGGTCCTTTTCGTTTTCCTTGGGGATGAACACCGTGGTGATCCCTGCGCGCAGGGCAGCCAGGAGTTTTTCCTTCAGGCCACCGATTGGCAGCACCCGGCCGCGGAGGGTGATTTCCCCGGTCATGGCGATGTCGCGGCGCACCGGGATACCCGTCAGGATTGAGACGATCGAGGTTGCCATGGCAACGCCGGCCGACGGTCCGTCTTTCGGGGTAGCGCCTTCGGGCACGTGGACATGGATGTCTCGCTTTTCGAACACGGTCGGCTTGATGCCAAACGAGGTCGAGCGGCTACGCACATAGGAGAGCGCTGCCGAAACACTTTCCTGCATGACGTCGCCAAGCTTGCCGGTAAGCTTGATGTTGCCTTTGCCGGGCAGCAGCACGCTCTCGATGGTAAGGATTTCGCCCCCCACTTCGGTCCAGGCCAACCCGGTCACGGCGCCGACCATGTCTTCCGATTCCGCCTCGCCATAGCGGAACCGCTTGATCCCGGCGTATTTTTCCAGGTTCTTGCGATTAACCGCGAGCTTTTTGGACTTGCCGGTGACGATTTCCTTCACGCCTTTGCGGGCGAGATTGGCGATTTCACGCTCCAGGCTCCGCACGCCGGCTTCGCGGGTGTAATAGCGGATCAGGTCGCGCATCGCTTCGTCGGTGATGGCGAATTCACCGGGTTTCAGGCTGTGGGCTTCGATCACCTTGCTGAGCAAATGCCGCTTGGCGATTTCGACCTTTTCATCCTCGGTGTAACCGGGGATGCGGATGATTTCCATACGATCCATCAGCGGCTGCGGCATGCGCAGGCTGTTGGCGGTGGTGATGAACATCACGTCCGACAGATCGTAATCGACTTCGAGGTAGTGATCTGCAAAGGTGCTGTTCTGTTCCGGATCGAGCACCTCGAGCAGTGCCGATGACGGATCGCCGCGCCAGTCCGCACCCAGTTTGTCGATTTCATCAAGCAGGAACAGCGGGTTGGATGTCTTGGCCTTTTTCATGCCCTGGATGACCTTGCCGGGCATCGAGCCGATATAGGTCCGGCGATGGCCACGTACCTCAGCTTCATCGCGCACACCGCCGAGCGACATGCGAACAAAGCTGCGGCCGGTGGCACGGGCGACCGATTTGCCGAGCGAGGTTTTACCCACGCCTGGCGGGCCGACCAGACACAAGATCGGGCCTTTCATCTTGTCGGCGCGCGATTGCACGGCGAGGTATTCAAGGATGCGTTCCTTGACCTTCTCCAGCCCGAAATGATCGGCATTGAGGATTTTTTCGGCCTCGTTGATGTCCTTCTTGACCTTGGAGCGCTTTTTCCAGGGGATCGACAAAATCCAGTCGAGGTAGTTGCGGACAACCGTGGATTCAGCGCTCATCGGCGACATGCTGCGGAGCTTTTTCAGCTCGCCCAGCGCCTTTTCCCGCGCTTCCTTGGACAGTTTGGTCTTGGCGATGCGTTCCTCGATTTCGGCGGTTTCGTCCTTGCCGTCCTCGCCTTCGCCGAGCTCCTTCTGAATGGCCTTCATCTGTTCATTCAGATAGTACTCGCGCTGGGTCTTCTCCATCTGGCGCTTGACGCGGCCACGGATCTTCTTTTCGACCTGCATGACCCCAATTTCGGAATCCATATGGCCGAAAACCTTCTCCAGCCGCTCTGAAATCGTGGTGATTTCGAGCAGTTCCTGGCGTTCGGCGATCTTGATGTTGAGGTGGGCCGAGATCGTATCGGCAAGCTTGCCGGGTTCCTCGATCTGGTTGATCGAGACCAGCACTTCCGGCGCGATCTTCTTGTTGAGCTTGATGTACTGCTCGAACTGGGTGACCACCGACCGGCTGAGCGGTTCGAGTTCCTTCACCACGCCAGATGTTTCCGGCAGTTTTTCGACATAGGCTTCGAAAAACGCCTCGGTTTCCTTGAATTTGGTGACCCGGGCGCGGCTGCCGCCCTCGACCAACACCTTCACCGTGCCGTCGGGGAGTTTCAACAATTGCAGCACGGTTGAGACGGTGCCGATGGTGTAGATGTCGTTGACCGATGGGTCGTTCTGCTCGTGGTTTTTCTGGGCGACCAGCAGGATCTGCTTGTCTTCCTTCATGACCGCTTCGAGCGCGCGGACGGATTTTTCCCGGCCGACAAACAGGGGCACGATCATGTGCGGGAAAACGACGATGTCGCGCAGTGGCAGGACGGCAAGCACGTCGCCCAATTCGGCGGTGTCGTCAGGCTGATCAGACTTTGACATAAAATGACCTCCTAAGGGACAGTCGACAGGTCCGCGCCCCAATCATGGGCACGCTGGCTTGCCGGGCCAGACGATCACCTGGGTAATCGTCTGGCCGTTGCAATCGCATATCGGCAGCCAGTGGGCACGCCGCAAGGGCTTGACAAAATTCTGCCCGACCAGGGCAGGGCTGAAACTTTAGGCTGACTGCTCAAGTTTTTCCTGGCCGTACGTATACAACGGTTCGGCACGGTTTTCCGCCACTTCGCCAGAGATCGTCACCTCTTCGACGCCCTCGAGGCCTGGGAGTTCGAACATGGTGGTCAGCAGAATCTGCTCCATGATCGATCGCAGCCCGCGGGCGCCGGTTTTGCGCGCGATTGCCCGCTTAGCGACCGCGGCCAGCGCTTCGTCAGTAAAGCCGAGCTTCACGCCCTCCATCTCGAACAGGCGGGCATATTGCTTGATCAGCGCGTTCTTCGGCTTGGTGAGGATTTCGATTAGCGCGGTTTCATCCAGG
>JACMOQ010000301.1 GCA_014377905.1 Acetobacteraceae bacterium
CCACCCATGGTGCCGGCGCCGATGACGGCCGCGGCGTTGATGGCCTGGACAGGAGCGTTGGCGGGAATGCCGGGGACGTTCTTGGCTTCGCGTTCGCCAAAGAAGGCGTAGCGCAGGCCGCGGGCTTCGTCGGCGTTTTCCAGCTCGGCGAACAGTTCACGTTCCCGCGCCAGGCCTTGCAAGAATGGGTGGGTGGTGGAGGCTTCAACCGCGAGGATGCAGTTATACGGTGCTTTCTGGTTGCGGGCGCGGCGCGCAATGGATTTGCGCTGGGCATCGAAAATCTTCGGATCGATGCCGGTGACGCGGGCATTGTTGCTGCTGATGTGCGGCAGCGGGCGGATATCGGCGATCCTCTTGGCCATGGCGATGGCGGCGGTCAGCAGATCGCCGTCCACAACTTCATCAAGGATGCCGAGCGATTTGGCTTCATCGGCCGGCACGTGGCGGCCGGAGGTGATCATATCCAACGCGACCTGCACGCCGGCGAGGCGCGGCAGGCGCTGGGTGCCACCGCCGCCGGGCAGGATGCCGATCAGCACTTCCGGCAGCCCGACCTTGGCCGAGCGCACCGCGATCCGGTAATTGCAGCCCATCGCGGTTTCGAGACCACCGCCGAGCGCGTAGCCGTGAATGGCGGCGACAATCGGCTTGGTACTGGCATCGAGCTTGTCAGTGGTGCTGTCGCCGATCGCCTGGCGCACCCGGCCTTTGCCGAACTGGCGAATATCGGCGCCGGCGATGAAGCTGCGCCCGGCGCCGATCAGCACCATGGCTTTAACCGCCGGATCTGCGTGGGCTTTTTCAAAACAGGCGGTAATGCCTTCGGGAACCCCAGGGCTGAGCGCGTTCACCGGCGGATTGTTGACGGTGATGATCCCGATGCCGTCTTTGACGTCCAGGGTTACGAGATTTTCCGACGACATGGGCAATCCTCCGCACTGATTTGTTGGGCGGGAAGCTAGCGCCCTGTCGGCGTCGGGTAAAGCGGGGCGGGCACATCTGCCCGATCAGCGATTCTGACGCCGCCCGAGCCATGGTGCATGGGATCGACCGGCGCTCGATCCGGCCTGCAAGCGGGATGACCCACGCGGAATTCCCCGCCGCCTGCGATTTCAGCGTGCGGACCATCCAGGAATTGGAACGCGGCGCCAAACGGCCGAGCGGGCCGGTGCGGACGTTGTTGCGGGCGATCAAGGGGGATGCGGCGAGGGTGCGGCGGGCGTTGGGAGTGGCGTAGGGGGGACGCTGGTCAGCCTGATTGGCTTTAGGTTCCTCAAACGACTGCAATCTTAAGATACTCATCGATTAAGTATCGCATAGCGTGGACGGTCACAACCTTTCCGTCGGGGCCATCTCAGCCAATTGTCATGCCCAATAATGCCCCATTTGACGCTCCCCTCGGAGCCGGCGGACTTGTATGGCGTCCGGCTACTCATCCCAACGGTCATGCGGGCGGGGCTCCCCCGACGGCAGGTGTGCAGCCGTGATAAGCCATTGTCGCTCGGCGTGGGCCACAAAGAAGCCAGAACCAACATTACAACTACCAGCAACATTAGCGGAAAGTGAAACGACCAACAACGGCAAAACTTTCTCCAGTACAAGGGGGAATGGGGCAGGTTGCGCCTGTAGCCTGCGCCAAATTGTTAATGGCTACGGCCGGATGAAACAGTGGCAAATTACCTCCTGGCGGGCTATCATCCGCTCCCAGGAGGTGCAGATATGCCAGCCCCAGCCATCCACTATA
>JACMOQ010000302.1 GCA_014377905.1 Acetobacteraceae bacterium
CCGCCTGATGGGATTGCCACATAGGGCTTGCCGTCGACTTCATAGACGATCGGCTGGCCACGGCCGGCGCCGCCCATGCGGAACGACCACAGCTTTTTGCCCGTCGCCTGGTCGAAAGCGAGCGCCTCCCCCTGCTGATTCGACGTGAACAGCACGCCGCCCGCCGTCGCCGCGACGCCGGCCATCATCGGCCGGGCATCCCTGTAGCGCCATTTGATCTTGCCGGTCTTGACGTCGATGGCACTCAACAACCCGTACGACTTGCCGGCGTTGGCATCGGTAGTGTTGGGCATGCCGCCCATGAACGGAATACCCTTCACATGGACGGCAATCCCCTTGACGAATTCCTGGCAAGACTCGATCGAAGGTGCATAGACGAGGCTCGTCGCCGGATCATAGGCACCGGTCCAGGCACCGTTCATCCCACCGAGGTTGGACGGACAGACCCGGGCGGTCGGACTTTCCTGCGGCATGGCAGCGGGGTCGACGATCGGCCGGCCCTTGGCATCGACACCCTTGGCCCAAGTCAGTTGTTCGACATATTGGCTGGCGCGCAGGAACCTGCCGCTGGCCCGGTCGAGCAGATAGAAATAGCCGTTGCGATTGGCCTGGGCGATCGCCTTGACCGGCTTGCCGTTGAACACGGTATCAACAAGGAAAATCTGGGTGTTGCCGTCATAATCCCAGACGTCATGCGGGGTGAACTGAAAATGCCACTTCATCTTGCCGGTCGCCGGGTCCAGCGCCAAAAGCGAGTTGGAATAGAGATTGTCGCCGGCACGCGTGTCGCCGTTCCAATCCGGCGACGGGTTGCCCACGGTCCAGAACAGCGTGTTGGTCTCCGTGTCATAGGCGCCGGTGGTCCAGCTCGGCGCGCCGCCCGACTTCCACGATTCGCCGGCCCAGGTCTCGACCCCGGGCTGCCCGGCGGTCGGCACGGTGTTGGTCCGCCAGACGCGTTTTCCGGTCTTCATGTCATAGGCGTCGATGAAACCCGGCGCGCCGAATTCGCCGCCGGCGACGCCGGTATAGACGAGATCGCCGACAATCAGCGGCGCCGCAGTGATCGAATAGCCGTCCTTGTAGTTGGCGACTACTTCGTTCCATGCCACTTTGCCGGTGGTCCGATCAAAGGCGATCAGGTGCCCGTCGAGCGTCGCCATGAACACCAGGTCGCCGCCGATCGCGACGCCGCGGTTGGCCGGCCCGCAGCACAGCCGCAGGTCGCCCGGCAGTTGGACATCATACCGCCACAGGATCTGCCCGGTCTTGGCATCAAGTGCCATCAGGCGATTGTAGGACGTGGTTACGTACATCACGCCGCCATAGACAACCGGCGAGGTCTCGAATTGGCCGACCGTGCCTGTCGGGGCTGACCATGCGACATGCAGGTTCTTGATGGACGAAGGCGTGATGCCGGAAACCGGACTATGACGGAAGTTGCGATAATCGCCGCCGTAGGTCAGCCAGTTGTTTCGGTCCGCGCCCTTGGCCAGTTGCGCAGCGCTTACCGGCCCCACCGACGTACCGACAGGCTTGTCGGCAAACCACGCAGTCGGTGGCGGTGGCAACTGGACTTCGGCGTTGTTGACACCGGGCGCTTCGGCAGGTCCGGCCAGCGACGGCACCGCTGTCAAAACCAATGCGACAGCAGTCGCTGCCGCGCGCGCAAGCCGATAACGACAACGCATCTGTTTCTCCCTTGATTGCGGTCAGTCCGTTGTTTTCATTAGTCGAAACAACTCCAACCCTTACCATGCCCCAGAACTCTACGGACGTTTGACCAGGGCCGCAAGCGGCCTGGACATTACGTTAATATCACCTTGTAGCGGGCTGCTTCCCGAATGTTTCCGTGGTGCACTGCTGCCGATTTCACGGCGCGGAGTCAGGCGATCGCTGTTCGGTCGAACGGCAGCTTCTGCTGCGAACAGTCATTCAGCCATGGGGGCACAAACGACCAAGTCTGGATCGGAAGCGGAAGATGGCTGCGATCGGCGTCACCGTGGGACCGTCCTAGGGCGCGTCGCCCGGCTACGGACACGTGCGACAAGGCCAGGGTCTGGACCTCCGCCATCCTCAGACAAGGCCGCCACCCGAACTCGGCGATGCCCCGCGATGATCTCGCAAGCATCCGAAACGAGCACAGGGTGGGTGGGCCCGAACCGCTCGATGCTTCGAGCGATTTGTTGGACCCGCGTCTTGCTGTGGATGCGGGCGTTGCGCGGATAGGGTCGCAACGCCGATACCGGTGGGAGACAAAGGCATTGGTGGGCGCTCGGAAGGTGAGGCACTCCTCTAACTGCTCCCGGCACGCCGGCGAAACGCGCATCTTACCGGAACTGGTTCCGCATGAAAAAATGACGAACGCCTCTTACTGATCTGACTCGGGTAAACGGCCGTCCCATTTCGCCGGTGCGTGTCCCAGTTGGGCTTCCAGCCATGCCGCAATTTCCAACCTGCGTCCCATTTGCGCCGGTTGAGTACCAATATCGTGCCCCGCGATCCCACTACATCGAAATTGAATCCCATTGAAGCGGTTTTGAATCCCACCGAACGCCATTCGCGTCCCAGAATCGCGGGTTTGACGGTGAGATTTGAGGTTTGTGCCCCGCGGAAATGGCCTGAAAGACTAATAATCGCCTGTTATGAGGGGAATTATCCCCTGTTATCGAGAGAGGAATTCCCTGTTATTTTGCAAGTAATTTGATGCCTCACCGGCGAAACAGCATCTCTAAGGCGCTGTAGATACTGCCCTTTACAGGCGCATGCGACGCCAAAAGGCGGTGCCATGCGTCCGCAAAAATGCATCGAAACACCGAATAACAGGTAATATCAGTCAGAGACGCGTTCGGTCTCGACTGCGTCGCGCACCACGCAGCCCGTTCTGCCGGCATTTACCGGCATTGTGGGGGATCATACCGATCTTGGCGTGATGGTTTTTCTTTTTGCGAAAAAATTGAGATTCCGGCGTCTCTCCGGCCGTTGCGGCGTCAGCCCCTTTGGCGAAAATTACCGTGCTCGCCGCGTTCGGTGCCCAGCATCGTTTCGGCCATTTCGCGCCAACGGCCGCGTTCTACGCCGGCATAGTTGCTCATGCGGGCCCAATCCGCGCCGGCCGCAATGGCCAGCCGCCGCGCCACGCGGTCGATTTCGGGGGAAACCTGATCTTCGGTGCCGGGCGTCTGCACCATCACCGACGAAAACCAGCTCATTGAAATGATCCTTTTGCAATGCCCCGGAAACGGCAATCTGGGCCAAGGCGCGTCGCATTGGCCCAGTGCCCGGATGAGGCCCGCCGGGGCGGCAGGCCTACCGAATGCGCCGGAGATCAGAACTCCCCGGCAACCCCGACCCGCGCCGCGGTATCACCATGCCCGGCGAACGAGACCGCCCCCGTGATCGCGAACGGCGCATCGGTGTTCATGCGGTGCGCAAAGCTGGCGCTGAACCCGGTGCTGCCGCGATAGATCGAGGCGTTGGTGGCATAGCTGATCTTGCCCGGCGCGCTGGGGAACGGCGCGTCCGAGATGGCGACGGCGGCAGCGATGCCCCTGTCGGCCCGGCTGCGGTTGACGCTGCCCTTGCCGATGGCGAGGGCGTTGGTGCCGGTGGCGCTCGATGGCACGCCGCCGTAGCTGTTGACCTTGACATAGACACGGCTTGCGCCGGCGGCGGCAAGGGCGGCATCGGCCGTGGTTTGGGCGGCTGCGGCGTTGCTGATCGCCGTGTTGGCGGTGCCAAGTGCCGTGTTCGCAGTCCCTTACGCAGCTGCTGCATCGGCGACCCCCTGGACGTCAATCGCGGCGACACCGTTCAACTGGCCGACATTGACCGCGTCACCATCGGCAACGCCGGCTGCGATGTTGATAAGACGGCGTTAGGCCAATTTTACCGAATCAAGCGACATTGGCCTGGCCGCCATCCGCGCTATTTGCGCCAATTGTAATCGATAAATCGCCATCGGATTGTGAATTAGCCCCCAAAGCCAACGACTCAGTGTTGGATGCTATCGAGAGCGCCCCGATGCTGGTCGACCTGTTGCCCGATGCATGGGCAGCATAGCCGGCCGCCGACGCAAAGAAGTTGGTAGCCTCGGCGAAGGAGCCTATGCCGTGAGCACCGAACCCCGATGCAAGCGATTGCGCACCAGTCGCAAGCAAAAACTCACCCGTTGCGGCGGAAAATGCGCCCAGCGCCGTGGCCCGGTCCTGCGTCGCTGTTGCGTTCTGCCCACGCCGACGCTGAAGAGGCCCGAGGCGACGGAATAGGCGCCACCGGCAAGACTGTTCGTGTTCGATGCGTTGGCCTCCTTGCCCAATGCAACTGATTGCTCGCCCGTGGCTTGCGAGAGTTCGCCGAAGGTGCTGGCGTTGATGTTATTTGCATAAGCGCGCTCACCGACCGCTTTAGATTGCTGACCGGAGGCCCGGGACAATCTGCCCAGCGCGGAGGCATTCTGATTGCTGGCGGATGCTTCATGATCGATCGCTGTCGCATTGGTGCCCGAGGCGAAGGACAAGACACCCGGCGCGGAGGTGTTTGCAGTCGAAGCGGTAGCATTGTTGCCAATCGCGGTTGATTGGGACCCGGTCGCTTCAGCCGCCCGGCCGAAGGCACTTGAAACGACGCCCGTGGCGCGGGAATCGACCCCGAAGGCGTTTGACCGTAGCCCCGAAGCACTGGCGCCGGTTCCAAAAGCACTTGCTTCAAGTCCACTTGCCACCGCGTGATGCCCAAAAACACTCGCTGCAAGCCTGCTGGCCACCGCATCGTAACCGACGCTGGTCGCCGAAGCTGCGTTCGCCAGTGCTTTATGCCCAATTGCCGTTGCACCAGTGCCCAAGGCTCGTGCATTAAACCCTGTCGCCATTGCAAAATCCCACGCAACGGAATTTGCACCCAGGCTGGTTCCATTCTGGAATCCGGCATTTGCAAAGACACCAAGCGCGACCAAATTGGTCCCCGGTGCAACAGACGACGTGCCGATTGCCGTTGACTGTATGCCCTTGGCCCAGGCGTCCGTACCCACGGCGGTCGCTCTGACGGCGTCAGCTATGGAGGATGCTCCGATTGCTGTAGAAGAGATTGCTAAGGCATTTGAATCGTAACCGACTGCAGTCTAGTCTGTTCCTGAGGCGTCGGCACGACCACCAACTGCTGTCGATGCAATGCCGCTGGCATATGCAAGCACCCCGCACGCGAGCGACTTATCGCCACTGCTGGCGCTTGCGTTACTCGAATTGTCTTCCAGCTGGCATTCATCAGCCAGAGCTGGCGAAGCGGCAAACAGCATGGAAGCTTCCGACAGCGCCAGGATGCTGGTGCCCGTTGCGGTAATCAATCGTGTGGTCTTGCGTGAAACGGTCATTTTGATAATCCCCGGTAACAAAGCAGAATTGCTCTGGTGGGGACTGTTTGGGCCGCGACCATGTGCAGCAGATTTCAGAAAACCGCATTTTTGTTGCAGTTATTTCACCGCGACATTTATCTCATTCCCCGTCGGGGATCAGCATATAACCTTCGCCGCGGATGGTCTTGAGCACGCGCGGCTTGGCCGGGTCGATCTCGATCTTTTTGCGCAGCCGGGTAATGCGCACTTCGATCGAGCGGTCGAACGGGTCCGACCGGGCGTGGTGCGCCATATCGAGCAGCTGGTCGCGCGACCGGCTGCGCCGCGCGTGGCTGGTGAAGGTGTGCAGCAG
>JACMOQ010000303.1 GCA_014377905.1 Acetobacteraceae bacterium
CCAAGCACGGCAAGCCGGTCAAGGTTGTTTCGCCCTGCGAAGGCACCGGATTTGAAATCGGCTCGATGAGCATCGTCAAGGGCGCGCGCCACCCGGACGAGGCCAAGAAATTCTACGAATGGGCGCTCGGCGCTTCGGCCCAGGCGATTGCACCGAGTTTCGGATCGTTCCAGGTGCCGTCCAATAGTGCCGTGCCGCCGCCGGAGGCGCCCGATCTAAGCAAGATCAAGCTGATCAACTATGATTTTGCCAAGTTCGGATCATCCGCCGAGCGCAAGCGGTTACTTGGTCGGTGGAGCAGTGAGGTTAAAAGCGCGCCGCGCTGATGCGGGCCTGGGTGGGCCTGCTATGGGCGGCGGCACTGCTGCTGCCCTGGTACGGGTTTGAAAAGCTGAGCTGGTCGGCGATGACACCGCTGATAGGGCAGGTTTTCGCGGGGAAATACTGGCTGACGCCATTGCTGGTGCCGCCGCTGCTGGCGTCCACCGTGCGGCCACGCTGGTGCGTCGCGGCTGGGGTGATCGGCATTGGCTGGATGGCGCTTGAAGGTCTCGCGATCACCCATCGCGGGCCAGGCCTGACCCAGCCGGCGCTGGGCTGGGGTGCGCTGCTCTACGCGACGGCCTGCGTAGCGATTGCAGCCTTCGGCTTGGCGCGGCGCGGCTGGATGCGGGGCGATGTGTTTGTTGCCGGCAGCCTGTTGCTGGTGGTCGGAACCATTCTTCTGTTCGTGGCAATTCCGGTCAGCACAATTCTGCTATCGGCATTGCGCGATAATGAGGGCCATCTCGCGCTTGTCGAGTTCTGGGACAAGTTCAGCGACAAGTCGATCTGGAGTCTGTCGTGCCTGCATAGCGACAAAGCCTGTGGTGTGGCGTGGAACAGCCTGCAACTGGCGATCATTGTTGGTGTGCTGTCGACCTTGCTGGGCCTGGCGTTGGCATTGATCGCGCAACGCACGCGGTTTCCGTTTCCGGGATTGCTGCGCCTGCTGTCGCTGCTGCCGGTCATCACCCCGCCCTTTGTGATCGGCCTGACGCTGATCCTGATGTTTGGGCGCGCCGGCTTCATCAGCAACTTTCTCTATGCCAACTTCGATATTCCGCGCAGCCGCTGGCTGTACGGCATGGCGGGCGTGGCGATCGCCCAGGTGCTGGCCTTTGCGCCGATCGCATTCCTGGTGCTGCTTGGCGTGCTGCAAAGCGTGGCGCCGAGCCTGGAAGAAGCCGCATCGACCCTGCGCGCCGGGCGGTTCAGGATTTTCCGCACCGTCACCTGGCCGCTGATCCGGCCAGGTTTGGCCAATGCGTTCCTGATCGGCTTCATCGAAAGCCTCGCCGATTTTGGCAATCCGCTAATGCTGGCAGGGAATTTCAACGTGCTGGCCACCGACATCTTCTTCGCGGTGGTCGGTGCCGCACATGACCAGGGGCGGGCGGCGGTGCTTGCGCTGGTGCTGCTGATATTCACCATGGCGGCCTTTGTAGCGCAATCGCGCTGGGTGGGGCGGCGCAACTACACCAGTGTCAGCGGCAAGGGCGATAGCGGCATGCCGGCACGGTTACCCAATGTGCTGCACGGCGTGTGCCTCGCGGTGGTGCTGCCGTGGCTGGTGCTGACTGTCGTGGTTTACAGCATTATCATGGCAGGCGGCTTTGTGACCTCGATCGGCCGCGACAACAGCTTCACCTGGAAGTATTTCCTGACCGCGTTTGGCGTCGAGCACGGCGTCGGCGGCTGGTTCCTGAGCGGGTCAGCATGGTCGAGCTTCATCACAACGATAGAATTGTCGGTAATCGCCATGCCGTTGACCGCGGTGATCGGGCTGCTGACCGCCTGGCTGATCGGCCGGCAAAGCTTCCGAGGCCGCGGCGCGTTCGAGTTCCTGACGATGATGAGCTTCGCGGTGCCCGGCACGGTGATCGGGGTGAGCTACATTCTCGCCTTCAACGTCCCGCCAGTGGAACTCACCGGCACCGCGACGATTTTGGTTATCGCCTTCGTGTTTCGCAACATGCCGGTGGGTGTGCGGGCGGGTCTCGCCAGCCTCGCGCAGATTGACCGCAGCCTGGATGAGGCGTCCGCCACCTTGCGCGCCCGGTCCTTCCGCACCTTGCGGCTGGTGCTGGCACCGATCCTGCGGCCGGCAATTGTGGCCGCGATGATTTACAGCTTCGTCCGCGCGATCACCTCCGTCAGCGCGGTGATTTTTCTGACCACGGCACAGTATAATCTCGCCACAGTCTACATTGTCGGCCGGGCGGAAATCGGCGAGCACGGCATCGCGCTGGTCTATTCGGCCGTGCTGATCGTGGTGATGGCGCTGGCGTTGGTGCTGATCCGCGCGCTGGTCGGCGAACAGAAAATCGGCAGGCGCAGCGCCATGGTGATCACATGACCCCAACCGTTCGTTTCAACGCTGTCAGCAAACATTACGGCACCACGGCAGCCGTCGACGCGGTGAGCTTTGAGATCGAAAAGGCGACCCTGGTAACCTTGCTCGGCCCATCCGGCTGCGGCAAAACGACCACCTTGCGGCTGATCGCCGGGCTGGAGCACGCCACTGGCGGCGGCATCGAAATCGACGGACGCGATGTCACCAAACTCGCCGCTTCCGAACGCGACGTGTCGATGGTGTTCCAATCCTATGCGCTGTTTCCGCATATGAACGTGCTTGAAAACACCAGCTACGGGCTGCGCGCATCGGGCCTGAACCGGGCACGGGCTGAGGCGGCGGCACGGGAAAAACTGGCGCTCGTCGGCCTTGCCGGGTTCGAGATGCGGTTGCCCAGCGAATTATCTGGCGGCCAGCAGCAGCGTGTGGCGGTGGCGCGCGCGATTGTTCTGGAACCGAAAGTGCTGCTGTTTGATGAGCCGCTGTCCAACCTCGGTGCCCGCTTGCGGCGCCGAGTGCGTGAGGAAATTCGCGGCCTGCAACAGCAGCTTGGCCTGACGGTGGTGTATGTGACGCATGACCAGGAAGAAGCGCTGGCGGTGTCGGACCGTATCATCGTGATGAAGGATGGCCGCATCGCCCAGGACGGCGCCCCGCGTGCCTTGTATGAACGCCCGGCGAGCCGGTTCATTGCTGACTTCATCGGTAATGCGAACCTTGCCGAGACGATGGTGACACGGCTTGATGCCGAACGGGTCGAAATCGTGTTGGCAGGCGCGAAGCTGGTGTTACGCGACGCAGATGCCTTGGTGGGCCCAGCGCTGCTGGCCATCCGTCCCCATGCCATATCCTGGGGCGATGCGCTTGCCGGCACCATTGCCAAGGCCGCGTATCTCGGCAGCCACATGGAATATGAAATCGCTGTTCCGGGTCTGGCCGAGCCGCTGTTCGCCATTATCCACGATGTCGCCCGGCCCCGCCCGGTCGGCGATCAGGTGCGGCTGGGCTTCGATCCCACTGGTTTGGCGCTGGTGCCACGCGGCTGATTGCCAGCAGCGCTGACCCGTCCTAGGCTTCGCGCCAAGCAACATAAATGGAGCGAACGACCATGAAACTCGGCGACGCGATTGCGGAAATCCTGAAGCGCGAGGGGATCGAAATCCTCTGCGGCTATCCCGTCAACCATCTTATCGAATACGCGGCGGCGGCCGATATCCGCCCGGTGATGTGCCGCCAGGAACGGGTCGGCATCCACATGGCCGACGCGATTTCGCGGGTCACATCGGGTGATACCATCGGCGCCTTCTGCATGCAGCACGGGCCGGGCGCGGAAAACGCCATGGGTGGTGTGGCGCAATGCTATGGCGAATCGGTGCCGGTGCTGATCCTGCCGATGGGCTATGCTCGCCGTCTGGCCAATATCGACCCCAACTTCAATTCCAGCACGGCGATGAAGCCCTACACCAAGTCGGCCGAGCCGATCACCAGCGCCAATGAAGTTGGCAACATCTTCCGCCGCGCCTTCACCAATTTGCGCAACGGCCGCGGTGGCCCGTGCATCGTCGAAATCCCCGGCGATATGTGGAACGATGAAGTATCGGAGCCGCTGAACTACACCCCGGTTCTGCGCACCAAATCAGGCGCTGATCCGAAGGACATCAAGCGCGCCGCCGCCATGCTGATCGCGGCGAAAAACCCGATGATGTATGCTGGCCAGGGCGTTCATTACGCCAAGGCGTGGCCGCAGCTTCGCAAGTTGGCCGAATTGCTGGCGCTGCCGGTGATGACCTCGCTGGGTGGCAAATCGTCCTTCCCGGAAACTCATCCTTTGGCATTGGGTTCGGCCGGCGTTGCGATGCCGCGTGCGGTGACCAAGTTCCTCGCCGAAAGCGACCTGCTGTTCGGCATTGGCTGTTCGTTCACCGAAACCAGCTTCGGCGCGGCGATCCCCAAGGGTAAGGCGATCATCCATTCGACGGTTGATGCGATGCACATCAACAAAGACGTCGAAGCGAAAATCGGCCTGGTTGGCGATGCTGCCCTGGTGCTCGACGCGCTGATCGAAGAAATCAGCAAGACGGTGAAAGCCAATCGCGACGCAGCAGCGGTGTCTGCGGTGATCGCGCAATCGCATGCCGAGTTCATGGCCAAGTGGATGCCGAAGCTTACCAGCAATGATGCGCCGCTGAACCCATATCGGGTGCTGTGGGAGCTGCAGAAGACGGTTGATATGGAAAACACCATCATCACCCATGACGCTGGCAGCCCGCGTGACCAGTTGTCGCCGTTCTGGAAATCGACCAAGCCGCTGTCGTATATCGGCTGGGGCAA
>JACMOQ010000304.1 GCA_014377905.1 Acetobacteraceae bacterium
AGGCCCGCCGCCTTGGACGCGGTCGGCGCGGTTTCGGGATGCGGACGCTTCCAATCCGCCATATCGAGCCTGATGCCCGCCATCCGGTCGGCAAACATCGCCGGCCACGCCCAGGTCGCGATCGCGATATGGATTTTGGCCTGCTGCGACGACACCGCCATCATTTCCGACCCGCGCCACGCCACCGGCCGAACATAGGCATCGGCCTGCCCATTGGCCGCCAGCACCTGCTTGCAGGCGGCATCGATCTGATCGGCGGTGTAGGGGATTTCAAACCCGAGAATTTTCGCCGAGTTGAACAAGCGGTCAGTATGCTCCCGCAACTTGAAAATATTGCCGGCGTACGACCGTTCGCCCTCGAAAATCGCGCTCGCATAGTGCAAACCATGGGTCAACACATGCAGCTTGGCATCCCGCCAAGGCGTCATGACGCCATCGAACCAGATGAATCCATCACGATCGTCGAAAGGAATGAGCGCCATGAGACCGATCCTTGTAATATTATTGCTCTCTAAGTCGGAAAGCTATAATAGAGCTTCTTCTACGTCAACATTCCTGTCATATATCCGTTAGATGCCAGACATACCCGAAACGCCGAACACGACCGCTGCCGATGTGCGGGAAGCCCAGGACCTGCTGTTCTTCGGCTACCGCGATTTCACCGGTGCGGCCGATGTGATCTTGACCGAGCTCGGCCTCGGTCGCGCCCATCACCGCGCGCTCCACTTCATCGGCCGCACCCCCGGCCTGCCGGTCAGCGAACTGCTCGCAGTGCTGCGAATTACCAAGCAAAGCCTCGCCCGGGTGCTGTCCGAACTCGTCGCGCGCGACTACGTCGCCCAGGTGCAGGGCCATACCGATCGGCGGCAGCGATTACTGCGATTGACCGCCAGCGGTCTTGCGCTTGAACGGCGCCTGTTCGTCCGGCAACGCGACCGCATCGCCAGCGCCTACGCCCAGGCCGGACCTGATGCGGTGGATGGATTTCGCGCCGTTATGCGCGCCATAATGGATGACAGCGCCCGCGATTATATCGATGGCGCGACCAGCCAGGACGAAGGATAGACCATGTCAGAGGAAGAATAGGCCATGTCGAGCGATGCCCTTATTCTGGTGGTCGATGACGACGAACCCCTGCGCACCCGCCTCCAGCGCTACCTGATGACCAATGATTTCCGTGTAACCATCGCGGACGGGGCGGCATCCGCCCGCGAAAACCTGCGCATCCTGCAACCGGACCTGATTGTATTAGACGTCACCATGCCGGGCGAAGACGGCCTCAGGCTAACCGCATCGCTGCGCGAAACCGGCAACGACACCCCCATCCTGCTGCTCACCGCCCGCGGCGACCCCGATGACCGCATCGCCGGCTTCGAAGCAGGCGCCGATGACTATCTCCCCAAACCCTTTGAGCCCAAGGAACTCCTGCCCCGCATCCGCGCCATGCTCCGCCGTGCCCACACCCAACCGCCGCCAACCGGGGCCGCCACCGGTCCGGTTCAACTCGGCACCCTGACCTTCGACCCCGATCGCGGCGAGCTTCGCAACGCAACCACCCCTATTCGCCTGACCGGCGGCGAGGCAGCCCTGCTCACCATCCTCGCCCGCCGCCCCAACGAAATCCTCAGCCGCGAAGACATCGTCACCGCCCTCGATATGGACGAAACCGGCGAACGCGCCATCGACGTCCAAGTTACCCGACTGCGTCGCAAAATCGAGGCCGACCCGCGCGAACCACGCTTCCTCCACACCATCCGCGGTCGTGGTTACACCCTGCGGCCGGGGGTGTGATGGGAAGGCAAGCAAGCGCGGGGGTCCAGGGGGCAGCGCCCCCTGGCCTTGCCTGCCTTCCCATGACAACTCCCCGCCGCAGATGGTTGCCGCGTTCGCTGTTGGGGCGGAGTTTGCTGATTATTTTGATCCCACTGGTTTTGGTTCAGGGGGTGGTTTGGCAGGTCTTTTATCGCAGCCACCTGGATATTTTGTCGCGTCGGCTATCGATGGCGGTGGCGGGCGAGATTGGCGGGGTGGTGGCGTTACTCGATCGGTTTCCGGGCGCGGCTGACCGGGGCTGGATTTTTCGCGGCGCGTGGGAACAGAGTGAGCTTGCTTTGCGGCTTGATCCGCCGGCCAATTTCGCCGGCGATCGGCGGCGTGGGTTGGTTGGCGTGGTTGAGCGCAGTTTCAATATTGCCATGACCGAGCGGGTTGGCCTGCCGTACACTGTCGAATGGGGCAGCGATCCGGGCCCGGTGATTGTGACAGTGCAAATGTCGGATGCGGTGTTGCGGATCGAAGTGCCGCGCAAGCGTCTATTCACCCTGCCGATTTATTTGTTCGTGGTGTTTCTGGTCGGCTCGGCTGGCCTTCTCGGCGCGGTAGCGGTCTTTTTCATGCGCCGCCAGGTGCGTGGGATTGAGCGTCTGGCGGCAGCGGCCGAGGCGTTTGGCCGTGGGCAGGATGTTGCACCGCTGCGTCCGGAAGGTGCAACCGAGGTCCGGGCAGCGGCCATTGCATTCAACGCGATGCAGGACCGGGTGCAGCGCTTTTTACGCCAGCGCACCGAAATGTTGGCCGGGGTATCGCATGATTTGCGCACGCCTTTAACACGGCTGCGCCTCAGCCTGGCCCTGCTGCCAGTAGACCCGAAGACCGAGGCTGATATCACGGACATGACCGCCGACCTCGCGGAAATGGACCGGATGATCGGCGGCTACCTGGATTTCGTGCGCGGGGTTGGACAAGAACCGCGGGAGCCTGCTGATATGGTCGAGATCCTCAGCGCTGCCGCCCGTCAGGCCCGGCGATCAGGCGCCGAGGTTGAATTTGCCGCCGACGAACCCTTGGTGTTGTCTTTGCGGCCGGAGGCGATGCGGCGGGCGATCACCAATCTGATCGACAACGCGAGGCGTCATGGCCGCCGGATACAACTGACCGCCACCCGACCGAGCGCCGAGCTGGTCGCGGTAACGGTCGAGGATGATGGCCCGGGCATTCGGACCGATCGGCGTGAGGACGTGTTTCGCCCCTTCGCGACCGGCGCCCATGGCGGCACCGGGCTTGGGCTGACCATCGCGCGCGATATTGTGCGTGCCCATGGCGGCGACATCAGCCTGCACGACAGCGCCCTTGGCGGGCTATGCGCCCGGATTACTCTGCCGGCCTAATCAGTTCCGGGGTAACCTTGGACTACTCGGCGCATCCGGATTCTGCGCCCGATGTCGCAACAGATGATCGGCCAGCACGCAGGCGAGCATCGCTTCGCCCACCGGCACCGCGCGAATGCCGACGCAGGGGTCGTGGCGACCTTTGGTTACGATGTCGGTTTCCTGCCCATCGCGATCGACCGTTGCGCGCGGCGACAGGATCGAACTTGTGGGCTTGACCGCGAACCGCGCCACAATCGGCTGGCTGGTGGAAATCCCACCTAATATGCCGCCGGCATGGTTGGCCTGGAACACCACGCGCCCGTCTTTCATCCGCATTTCATCGGCATTGGCTTCGCCAGTCAGCGACGCCGCGGCAAACCCATCGCCGATTTCAACGCCCTTGACTGCATTAATGCTCATCAACGCCCCGGCGATATCGGCGTCGAGCTTGGCGTAGATCGGGGCGCCAAGTCCTGGTGGCGCACCTTCAACCACCACTTCGATCACCGCCCCGCACGATGATCCCGCCTTGCGAATAGCGCTGAGGTAGTCGTCCCACACTGGCACAGCTTCGGGGTCCGGACAGAAAAACGGATTACGATCAACCTCGTCCCAATCCCAATTGGCGCGATTGATCACCAGCGGCCCAAGCTGCACCAGCGCGCCACGGATAGTGATCCCGGCGCCAAGGATTTTGCGCGCCACCGCCCCCGCCGCGACCCTGACCGCGGTTTCACGCGCCGATGCCCGCCCACCGCCGCGATAATCGCGAATGCCGTATTTCCAGTCATAGGCAATGTCGGCATGGCCGGGCCGATACCGCGTGGCGATTTCGCCGTAGTCGCGGGACCGTTGATCGACGTTGTCGATGTGCAGCGCAATCGGCGTGCCGGTGGTCTGGCCGTCGAACACGCCGGACAGGATGCGGACCGTGTCGGGTTCCTGGCGCTGGGTGGTGAAGCGCGACTGGCCGGGGCGCCGCCGATCGAGCCAAGGTTGGATGTCGGCCTCGGTCAATGCAATGCGCGGCGGGCAGCCATCGACCACGCCGCCAATCGCCGGCCCATGGCTTTCGCCCCAACTGGTGACGCGGAACAAATGGCCGAAACTATTATGGGACATGGCGATCTCGGGATGCGGATGAAGATGAAGGTTCTATGGCGCGTCGATCGCGTTATGGCCAGCCTGCCGCCGGGCTGATAGCGTCCGACAACCGACCTTGGGGAAAGCGCCGTGAAATTCGTCATCTTGTCCGACCTGCATATCGTCCCGCCCGGCCAAGACAGCCACGGCGTTGATACCGCCGCCCGTGCCCGCCGGGCGGTGGCCGAACTCGCCGCCAACCACGCCGACGCTGAGTTTTGCGTGCTGCTGGGCGATCTCGCCGATCACGGGTCGCCGGAAGCCTACGCGCTGCTCAAGCAAATCCTGTCCGGCCTGCCGATGAAGCAGCATTTCCTGCTCGGCAACCATGATCATCGCGCCAATCTCACCGCCGCTTTCCCCGATGTGGCCCATGCCGGCGATGGCTTCGTGCAATCGGTGCTGGATACATCGGAAGGTCGTTTCATCTTCCTCGACAGCCACGAACCTGGCCACGTCAACGGCGTCCTGTGCGAAACCCGCCTTGCGTGGCTTGCCGCCCGCCTCGGCGAGGCAAAAGGCACCCCGGTCTATCTGTTCGTGCATCACCCGCCCTTCGACATCGGCAACTGGATGGACGAAATCAAATTGAAATCCCCCGGCCTGGCCGAAATCCTTAAAGCCCATGGCGATGTCCGGCACATCTTCTCCGGCCACACCCACCGCCACAGCTCCGGCGTCTGGCACGGCATCCCGTTCGCCAATGTCGGCGCCGTCCACTACAACACCGGCCTTCGCGTCGGCCGGACCGCGGGCGATGTGACGATGTATCGCTTCCCCGGCCTGGGCTATTCGGGCGTAGTGTTGATCGACGATCACCAGATGATTGTGCACCACAACGAATTCATCTCGCCCGGTGCGCCGTTGGAACCGGCGATGTTTCCGCCCGGGCCGATGCTGGCAATTATTGACGCGGGCGGGAAGCTGCCGGGGCATTAGGGGAAGGAAGCGCTTCTTTTGCAAAAAGGAAGCAAAATTTTTTCTCGGCTTGGGTCGTTTTGCTTGAAAATAGGCGCATATTATGCAATCTGGTCAGTATGACCAGTTCCCTTATCGTCAACCGACCGAAATCAACCCGCCAGCCCAGCAATTGGCCGTTGCAGGACGCCAAAGCGCGCTTCAGCGAATTGGTACGCCGGGTCCATAGCGAAGGCCCCCAACACGTCACAGTGCATGGGCGCGATGAAGTCGTTGTCGTGGCCGCAACCGAATACCGCAAGTTGAAAGGCACCCAGACCGGCGCGGACCTGATTGCCGCGCTGCAATCCTCCCCGGATCGCGACATCGATCTGGCGCCACCCCGGGCGAAGATGCCGGTGCGTGACGTAGACCTGTGACCGGGTGGCTACTCGATACCAACAT
>JACMOQ010000305.1 GCA_014377905.1 Acetobacteraceae bacterium
ATATAAAGCACACAGGTGCCGTCCGGCAGACGCTCCACCACATGCGCGTCCCAAACCTTGTCGAACAACGTGCGTGCCATGGCGGCGGCTCCTGGGATGTCGTGGGCTGAAGAAGAAAGCGCGGGGGCGTTGCCCCGAACCCCCACCAGGGCCCGAGCCCCTGGACCTCAACCCCTAAGTAAGAAAGGGGCGAATTGAGAGGGGGGGCCGAGGAGAGGTCGCAACCAACACCTTGGCCCCTTCCTTTCTTACTCGCCTGCAACTTCCTTGGCGCCAACCGTCGGCACCACGTCGCGGGCACGCTCGGCAATACGCGCGGATTTGCCACGGCGGCTGCGCAGGTAATAGAGCTTGGCGCGGCGGACGTCACCGCGGCGGATTACCGCGATTTCCGCAATGGTTGGCGCGTAGAGGGCAAACACGCGTTCGACGCCTTCGCCGTAGCTGATTTTGCGTACGGTGAAATTGGAGTTGAGGCCGCGGTTCGAGCGGGCGATGCAGACGCCTTCGAAGTTCTGCACGCGGCGGCGTTCGCCTTCGACAACGTTGACGGCCACGCGGAGGGTATCACCGGGGATGAAGTCGGGGATCGGGCGGGTGGCGCTCAGGCGCGCGATCTGCTCGGCTTCGAGCTGTTGGATGATGTTCATAGCGGGAGGTCCTTTCGTCGACTGTTCTGTAGGGCGGGCGGTTTGGGGATGCAACCGTCGCGGGTTATCGGGATGACTGGTATGCGGCCCACAGGTCGGGCCGGCGGTGTTGGGTGATGGCTTCGGCTTGTGCCAGGCGCCAGGCGGCGATGGCGGCGTGATTGCCCGACAGCAGGATGTCGGGGACGGACTGGCCGTTCCAGTCAGCCGGCCTGGTGTAGTGCGGATATTCCAGCAAATGGCCGGAAAAGCTTTCGTCTTCGCCGCTTTCGGCCGCCCCCATCACCCCTGGCAGCAGGCGGATGCAAGCGTCGAGCAGCACCATCGCGGCGGGTTCGCCGCCGGACAGCACGTAGTCACCGATGCTGATTTCGAGCAGGTTGCGCGCATCGATCACCCGCTGATCGAACCCTTCGAAGCGGCCGCAAAGCAGGATCACGCCAGGGCCGGCCGCGAGATCGCGGATGCGGGCTTGGGTCAGCGGGGTGCCGCGCGGGGTCAGCACGATGGTTGGCCGTCCGTCATCAACGGTCGCAATCGCGCGGTCGATGATGTCAGGCCGCAGCACCATGCCGGCGCCGCCGCCGAACGGGGTGTCATCGACTTTGCGATGGCGGTCGGTGGCGGCGTCGCGGATATCATGGATATCGAGCGACCAGATGCCGGAGTCCGCCGCGCGCCCGGCGAGGGACTGCCCGAGCGGGCCGGGGAACATCGTTGGAAACAAAGTGAGAACCGAGGCGCGCCAGCTCATGGCGCGATTTCCACGGGGGGGATCACGACAAGGCGTTTACCCGCCAGATCGATTTCAGGCACGGCCGCGCGGGTAAACGGCACCAGCAGGGCCCCGATTTCGAGCGAGGCGCCGGCGCCGAAATCCAAAACAGCGGTCACTTCACCGAGGGCTGCGCCATCTTGGGTCACCGCCTGCAACCCGACGAGATCGGCGAGGTAGAATTCATCTTCTTCCTCGGTTGCGGGCAGACGATCACGATCGACGTAGAGCTTGGTGTTGACCAGGGCTTCGGCACCGCTGCGGTCGCGGACGACCAAGCCGTTGCAGGTGATTTCGGCGATGCCGTCGGCCACCCAGGCAAGTTCGATGCGCCGGCCGCGTTCGTCTGCAAGCGGGTTGTAGTCAACAAGATCGGACGGCTCGGCGGTGTAGCTGAGCACACGCACATGGCCGCGCACGCCATGCGCGCGGCCCAGAACGCCCATCAGGATCCGCTTTTCGCCCACCGCGATGATTAGCCAGCGGCCTTGGCGCGTTCCTGCGCCTTCTTCTTCGGCAGCGACTGGACCGGGTTGGCGACATGCACCGGCATCGGCGCCAAGCCACGCTGGCCAAGGAATTTAGCAACACGGTCGGTGGCGAGCGCACCAACACTCAGCCAATGGGTGATGCGGTCATCGACCAGATGCAGGCGATCGGCGTGCTCGGCCGGCAGCATCGGGTTGTAGCTGCCGACGCGTTCGATGAAGCGACCATCGCGCGGGCTGCGGCTGTCGGCAATCACGATATGATAGTACGGACGCTTTTTGGCACCGGCACGCGCGAGGCGAATTTTAAGACCCATCTTCGAGACTCTCCTGTTTGGATTGTTGGTTAATGTGGACGACGACCTTGCGGCATCAGG
>JACMOQ010000306.1 GCA_014377905.1 Acetobacteraceae bacterium
CCCACGGGCCGGGTTCCCTGCACGAACCCCGGACGCCAGCGATCGGCCGGTGACGACCCACCCTTGGGGTACAACCGCGAAAATCACGGTGCGGGGCGACACACCTTCCAGCCCGAGTGCACAGCCGGCGATCAGGCCGCCGCCGGCGGTGCAGACCAGCAGCGCATTCATCGACAGGCCGGCCGCCGCCGCATCCTCGGCGAGCTCCATCGCCAGGGTGCCCTGCCCGGCAATGACGTCTTCATGGTCGAACGGCGGCACCAGGATCCCCCCGGTGCGGTCGGCAAATGCGCGGGTGATGGCATCGCGGTCATCGGTCACCCGGTCGTAATGCACGATATCCGCACCCCAGCCGCGTGTGCTGTCAACTTTGATCCTGGGGGCGTCATGCGGCATGAACACGGTGGCGCGGGCGCCGACCGCGAAGGCCGCGCACGCGGTCGCCTGGCCGTGATTACCTGATGAATGGGTCACCACACCGCGCATCGCGGCCGCCCCGAGGCGCTGGATTGCGTTAGTAGCCCCGCGCAGCTTGAACGATCCGGTGCGCTGCAATGGCTCCGGCTTGATCAGGATTGTGCCGCCGGTCGCCATGTCCAGCACCCGATGGCGCAGCATGGGCGTGCGCACCACGAACGGGGCGATGCGGGCGCGGGCGGCGGCGACGTCGTCATGGCTGGGCAACTGCATGGCTTGTATCCTAGCGAGGATGCGGCATTTCGGCGATCGGGGTGGCGCCGGCGCGCCCGACAACACGGTATAACACGAAGCTTTCCGCCACCATCCCGTGGCGTTGGCGGTCGATGCGGCCGATTTCGCGGGCTTCGGACCAGTCCGCCATATCGAGCCGGACATCGCGCCGGGCGCTACGCAGCAGAACCCCGGTCTTGCCGACAATTCCCGCGCGGGCATCCGCCAGATCGAACAGTGCCCAGCGCGGTTCCAAACCCAGCACAACGCCCGGCAACAGGCGCCCGAGCAAGGCGGCATGGCCGTAATTATCGCTGACTACGAAATCCGCCGCTTCCCGTTCCCGCGCGGCATCGACCGCAGCGGCCAGCGCCTGCCAACCGCCGAGCCGGAGCAGGGTCGGGTCGGCGCGCATGGGCAAAGCCAGCGGCGCGATCGCCGCCTGCACCCACACCAGCCCGCAAAGCCCGATGCCAAGCGCCGCGCCGGGGATTTGCCAACGCGGCGCAATGCCGGACGCCGCCAATGCCAGCGCAGGGAACATAATCGCCGGCCAGTTGGCCTGCACCCGGTCGCCGAACGCATGCTGCACAAAAACCGCCGCCGGCAGCCAGATCAGGCAGGCGAGCAAGCGCCCCGCCGGGTCCGGTGGCAGGCGCCACATCGCAATCGCGAACAGACCCGCGATCACCGGCGTTGCCAGGCCAAACTGGCCGAGAAGCAATTCCCCCAAGAACTGAGCGGCGCGGCCGAGTTGAAAATCGCCGGTCCGACCGTCTTGCTTGGCGAAACTTGCCCAGTCATGCACGACATTCCAGGCAATAACCGGGACAAAAAGCAGCAACGCCAGTAAGGTCGCCAGCCATGGCCCTGGTCGGCGCAACCATATGCGCAATGAAGGTACCCAGATCAGCCAAATCAGAATGCCGACTGGCAGCAACATTGCTGTATATTTACTTTCGAGCGCCAAGCCGCACGCCACCCCAATCAGCAGCCACCAACGCCCGTCCCCGCTTGCCAGCAGCCGGCCCAACCCGAACAACGCCAGGGTCCAGAAGAAAATCAACGGCGTATCCGGCGTCATCGTCACCGTGCCGATGCCCAGCAACAAGGTCGCGTTTAACAGCAGCGCAGCCACCAGCCCGCG
>JACMOQ010000307.1 GCA_014377905.1 Acetobacteraceae bacterium
CGCCTACTTCGGCAGGGCCTCAGCCATCATCAAACAACGCGAAAGGATCAAGCGAAAGACCATCGAACATCGGCGCTTGCAACACCGCAAGCTCGCCGCCTAACATCAACCCCCAGACGAGGCCCGCACTCCGCTAATCTACGCCACGAGTTGCGCCAAATGTTCTGACGACGGACAGCATATTGGGCTGAACTCTGAATCAATAGGTCTCCATGGCAAGGAGGCTGTGGATGACGGGTGCATCGATCGAAACGACGCTGGAGCTGTGGGCTTCTTCGCTGCGCGACGTGAAGGGCCGCATGCGTGGGCTGTTCACCCAGGGGCGCGTTGCCGCGTCGGCGAACCTGTTTCTGGACGGGTTGCTGGGTGACGAGCGCCGTAAGACAGGTTGGATGCGCGCCGAAGCGGCCGGGGATCCCGGGCCGTGGCGGCAGCAGGCGATCCTTGGCCGCGGCCGCTGGGACGCTGACGATCTGCGCGATATCGTGCGAAATTATGTTGTCGAGAACCTCGCCACAGATGATGCGGTTCTGGTCATTGATGAGACCGGCTTCCTCAAGCAGGGCAAGGCATCCTGCGGCGTCGCGCGTCAATATACCGGTTCTGCTGGCAAGATAACGAACTGCCAGATCGGTGTGTTCGCCGCCTATGTGTCCGCGCGCGGCCATGCCTTTATCGATCGGGCTTTGTGCTTGCCCAAGAGCTGGACCGGCGATCCCGCGCGGCTTGCCGCGACCCATGTCCCTGAAGCTGTAGCCTTCGCCACCAAGCCGGCGCTCGCTGTTCAAATGATCCGGCGGGCGCTGGCAGCCGATGTGCCGTTCTCCTGGGTCGCAGCGGACGCGGTGTATGGCGTCGGCGATGTCGAGCAGGCCCTGCGCCGAGCCTGCAAAGGCTATGTTCTCGGGGTTAAATCGGACCATCACTTCGGCTCATGGTCGGGCAAACCTCCGGTCGCTGGTACTGCTGCAGAGATCGCACGAGACCTTGAACCAGGTGCATGGCAGCGCCTTTCTGCTGGCGAGGGCACCAAAGGTGCCCGTCTCCATGACTGGGCTTACTGCGAACTCGCCGATCTCGACGCCGAAGAATATGATGAGACCCAATCAGGGCTTTGGACCCGCGGCCTGCTGATCCGCCGCAATGTTAGCGACGGTGATCTCGCTTTCTTCACGACATGGTGCCCGGCCGGCACAGGCATCCAGACCCTTGTCGCCGTCGAAGGCTATCGCTGGGCGATCGAAGACAGCTTCGAGACCGCCAAAAACGAGCTCGGCCTTGACCACAACGAAACCCGGTCATGGCATGGCTGGCATCGCCACGTCTCTCTCGTCATGCTCGCCTTCGCCATGATGGCGGTGATACGTTACCGAGCCAATGACGTGACGCCCCCAAAAAGACTGAGGATGCAAACCATCGGGATCTGATCCGCTGGTCCATCCAGGAAGTCCGACGCATCGCAAATAGGCTTGCCCAGCGTCGTATCCAGCCCGCCTACATCATCGCATGGTCATGCTGGAGACGGGCACATCAAGCCGCCGCCAGACGCGCTCACCTCAAATTAAAAATGCAACTGTAATGCTAGGCTCAGGACCTGTTAAATCGCTTGCAACGTGGGGGACTGTTTGATTCATTGGCGGCGCTGAGGAGGCGCTGCCATGAGTGATCTGATCTGGTTGTCGGAGGCGCAGATGCGCCGGATCGAGCCATATTTTCCGCTTTCGCACGGCGTGCCGCGGGTCGATGACCGGCGGGTGGTCAGCGGGATCATCTTCGTGATCCG
>JACMOQ010000308.1 GCA_014377905.1 Acetobacteraceae bacterium
CCGACCCATCTGCAAAAGAATGTCTGGGCGATGCGGCCCGGTTTCGCCCATACACCACGGATCGATGAACGCAGCCTGGCTCATGATGTAACGATATCGAAATAGAAAAAGCCGGTGCTGTCGATTGTTGACTGCAGCGCGCTGGGACATTCCGAAAGCGTCGATCTGCGGCTTGGCCAGGAAATCGACGTTATTTTCCGGCGAGCGGACCAATTAAATTGCACCGCAAAGAAGCTGACCTTTTGCCGCTGACCACGGAAATATGCTTGAGGAAATCGTCGCGGATCTTGCGGTACACCTCGAGGCCCTCGACCGGGTTTTAAGCAAAAATCAGGGTCAACGGGTCGATCCATTCCTTCGAACCGGTTTGCACATCGGCCACCAGATCGCCATTGGCGTCGCGGTAACGTGCATCGAGTGCAAATGCAAGGGGCGCGAGCAGCGCCGATACTGTCCAGACTTTCCAACGCGTGGTTGCGTCCTCCCTGATCTTGCTAAAGGATGCCCATCAGAACGCGACGCTTCCGGCGAGGTGGCATCGCGTGAAATGTCCCGGCATAATCTCCCGCAACGTCGGCGCCTCGGCACGGCAAAGCGGCACCGCATGGCGACAGCGCGGGTGGAAATAGCACCCCGATGGTGGCGCGGCCGGGCTGGGCACTTCCCCGCTGAGAATCCCGTCAGTGGTGCGCACCCTTGGGTCGGGGGTTGGCACTGCCCGCATCAACGCCGCCGTGTAAGGATGCTGCGGCGCCCGGAAAATCGCATCGGTCGGTGCCAATTCCACCAATTGCCCGACATACATCACCGCAATCCGGTCAGAGATATGCCGCACCACCGATAGATCATGGGCGACGAACAGGAAGGTAAGCTTCATCTGCGCCTGGAGTTCCAGAAGCAAATTCAGCACCTGGGCCTGCACGGAAACATCCAGCGCCGAAACCGGCTCATCTGCCACCACCAGCCGCGGACTGGTCGCGAGCGCGCGGGCGATGCCGATGCGCTGGCGCTGTCCGCCACTGAACGCGTGCGGAAACCGGTGCATGAATTCCGGCCGCAGCCCCACCAGACGAAGCAACTCGGCTACGCGATCGACCCGTTCGCCGCGATTGCCAATGCCATTGACCAGCAATGGTTCGCCGACATTATCCAGCAAGGTCATGCGTGGATTAAGCGATCCGAACGGGTCCTGAAAAATCATCTGGATTTCGGCGCGCAGCGGTCGCAGTTCCGCCGGCGTCAGCTTGGCGAGATCAACCACTTCTCCGGTTTTGGTCTGGTAGTGAATTTCCCCACCGGTCGGGTCGATTGCGCGCAAAATGCAGCGCGACGCGGTGGTTTTGCCGCACCCGCTTTCACCAACCAAGCCAAGCGTTTCGCCTTCATGAACAGTGAAATCCACCCCGTCGACGGCGCGGACATGGCCGACGGTGCGCTGCAAAAAACCTTTGTTGATCGGAAAGAATTTCTGCAATCCCCGCACGTCGAGCAAGGGTTGGGCGGGCGTGTTCATACCGGTTCCGCCTCATCATGATGCAGAAAACAACTCGCCAACTGGTCATCCCCCACCGGCAAAAGGCGCGGCACGCCGACCGAACAAGCCGGCATCACGTCCGCGCAGCGCGGATGGAAGGCGCAACCTGGTGGCCGGTTGAACGGGTGCGGCAGCGTCCCGCTTATCACCGGCAGCGCCACCCTGGTTTGGCCGTACATGCTGGGGATCGAGCGCAGCAGCGCCCGCGTATAGGGATGCTTTGGCGCATGGAAGATCGCGTCCACTGGACCCTGCTCCATCACCCGGCCGAGATACATCACCACCACGTAACTCGCCATTTGCGCGATCACCCCGAGGTCATGGGTGATAAAGATGATTGCGGTGTTGTACTTCACCTGCAAATCCCGCAGCAGCGCCAGCACCTGGGCTTGGGTTGTGACGTCGATGGCGGTCGTCGGTTCATCTGCAATCAGTAGACGCGGCTTACAGGAAAGCGCCATGGCGATCATCGCGCGTTGCCGCAAGCCGCCGGAGAGTTGCCACGAATAGGCATCGACCCGCTGTTCCGGCATCGAAATCCCGACATCGCGGAAAAGCCCAACGGTGATTTCCCGCGCCGCCCGTCTAGTGATCTTGTGGCCGTCTTTTTCCCAGCGATGGCTGTGCAGCAGGATTGCCTCGATGATCTGATCACCGACGGTGTGCACCGGACTGAACGACGCCATCGGCTCCTGCGGGATCAGCGCGATTTCTCCGCCACGGATTTCCCTGATCGTGGCGCCGCGCGCTGACAGTTTCGCGAGGTCAACCATTTCGCCATCGGCACGCACGAATTTGATCTCACCGGTGTCAATCTGGCCCGGCCGATCGACGAGTTGCAAAATCGCCTTCATCGTCACGCTTTTGCCGCAGCCGCTTTCGCCGACAATGCCAAGCACTTGGCCTGGCATGACATCAAAGCTGGTGCCATCAACCGCGCGTACTACACCTTCATCTAACTGGAACGACACGCGCAGATCACGCACCTGGAGCAATGGGGTTTCCTGGTTCATCGCGCCCTCAATTGCTATACGGGTCAGCGGCATCACGCAGCCCGTCGCCAACCAGGTTGAAGGCCAGCACGGCAACAATCACCACCAGCCCCGGCGTCAGCAGCCAGGGGGCGAGCGCCAGGGTCTGAATATTCTGCGCCTCCTGCAACAAAACCCCCCAACTGATCGCCGGCGGGCGGATGCCAAGCCCAAGGAACGACAACGATGTTTCGTTAATGATCATCACCGGGATCGCTAGCGAACTGGTGGCGATGATGTGACTGGCAAACGTCGGCACCATATGGCGCAAAATGATCCGCATCCGTGAACAACCAGCAAGCCGTGCCGCAAGGACAAAATCCTCCTCCCGCAGCGCCAGGAACCGGCCACGCACTTCGCGGCCCAACGTGGTCCAGCCAACCAGCGACAAGATGACGGTGATGGCGAAAAACACCTGGATCGGCGTCCAGTCACGCGGCAAGGCGGCCGACAGCGCCAGCCAGATCGGAATGGTCGGCACCGATTGCAACAATTCAATAATCCGCTGGATCACCTGATCGGTTTTGCCGCCGACATAACCCGACAAGCCGCCAAGCACGACGCCGAGAATTACGCTTAATGCCACCGCCACCAACCCGACGGTCATCGACGTTTGGGTGCCGTGCATAATGCGCGACCACTGATCGCGGCCCAGCCGATCCGAGCCGAGCAGGAAAATCCGTTGCGTCGGGTCGGCCGGCGCAATCAGATGGACATTAGTTTCGAACACTCCCAGCACACGGTAGCTATAACCGCGGGCGAAGAACCGCACGCCGACCTTGCGCGCCGGGTCGGCCACCCATTCCATCCGCAGGGTAACGGGATGGCGCTTGCCGGTAATCGTCGGCACCCAGGGCGATAGGCTGCCGTCGTCGAAGAAATGGATCATTTGTACAGGGATGAACGCCTGGCGCGCATCGGTGCGTTCCGGGTCCTGCACTGAGAAGAAATCCGGAGCCAAAACGATCAGATACATGAAGATCAGCAGCCCTGCGCTGATCATTGCCAGCCGATGCCGGCGGAACCGCCACCATACCAGCCGCCAATTCGATGCGACCGCAACTCGGTCTTCCGCATCGCTGCCCGCGACTGCCATTTTAGCTTTCCACCCGGATACGCGGATCGATCAGCGCCAGCAGCACATCGGATAACAGCGTGCCAACGATGGTCAGGAACGAGTAGATCAGCAAAATACCACCGGCAAGATACATGTCCTGATTGATCAACGCGCGCAGCAGCAGTGGCCCGATATTGGGCAAGTTCATCACGGTGGCCACAATCAAACTGCCGGAAAACAACGCCGGCAAATACCAGCCGATCGTACTGACCAACGGATTGAAGGCAAGCCGCACCGGGTAGCGCAGCACCAGCCGCCATTCCCGCATGCCCTTGGCGCGGGCCGTCACCACATAAGGCTTGTTTAATTCATCCAACAAATTCGCCCGCATGATCCGGCTCAATCGCGCTGTCCCGGCGATCCCCAACACCAGGCCGGGTAGCCAAATATGGAACAGCAGATCGCCGACCCGCGCGAAAGACCACGGCGCGTCGACAAATTCTGGCGAGTAAAGTCCAGTTACGTTAATGTCGAAGTAGGCAAACGCCATCCACATCAAAATCAGCGCCAGCATGAAGTTCGGCGTCGCCACCCCAACATAGTTGATGACAGTCAACACGTGATCGATCAACGACCGCGGGTGGGTCGCCGAATAAATCCCAGCAGGCACCGCGATCGCCCAGGTCAGCACGAATGAAAACAGCGCCAGCGCCAAGGTCAGGCCCAATTGCTCACTGATCAAGTCCGCGTTCGGCCGTTGATATTCGAGCGACAGTCCAAAATCGCCGTGCAACAGGTTCTGCATCCAAAGGAAATACTGCACCAGAAACGGTTGATCGAGGCCGTATTGATGCCGCAAAGCCGCGATCTGGTCCGCCGATATCGACGACCCTGACGAAGCCAGGGTCGCGACATAGGCGGTCAGGAAATCTCCAGGGGGCGCCTGGATGATCAAGAAAATTACAAACGAGTAGATCACCATCAGAAACGGCAGGATCAACAAACGTTGGGCAATGTAACGGGTCACGCCGGCCGCCGCATCATCACTTCGAGAAGAAGAATTGTTCGGTACGCGCGTTCCCCGGGCTACGCAACGGCCAGTCATTGCCTAAAGTGGTGGGCACATTGCGGAACTTGGCCGCTGCCACGACCACGCCCTGGACCATGGGCGTCAACCCGATCGTGCCGATTTCGTATACATTATCAGCCCAATTGCGGTACAGTTCCTGCGAAAGCTTGATCTGTTCTTCCGGCCCGACAGTGCGCGCCTTGTCAACGATTTCGACAATGCGCTTCATTTCCGGGGACGGTTCCACCCCATCTTTGCCCCCGGTCGCGTACCAACGGCGCCACAATGGCCCCATTGTCAGGATCGGTGCGTTGCGCGGATCAACTTTGGCGTTGCCGGTATAGGGGAATGCGCTGGTATCCTCGTTCCATACTTCGGCCATCAGCTCGTTATTCTCGCCCATCTTGAAATGGAGCGCGCGTTCACGGATTTGCACAATGGTCTTGATACCAACCGCCTCCCAATCCTTGCCGACCAGCAAGGCAACGTCAGGCCACGCACCAAAGGCCGGCACCACGCTGATTTCGATCGTCGCCGGCTTGCCATTTGACAGCAGACGGAAGCCTTGCGCGTCTTTCTTGGTCAGGCCGATGCCATCGAGCAGTTTGTTGGCCTCGTCGCGCTTGAATTCGGTGTATTTCTGCGCCCATTCGGCACCGGGGAAATACGGATGCCACGGCGCCGGCACGCCCTGCCGGGCTTCACCAAGGCCGAGGAACACACTTTCCTTGATCTGATCGCGATTGATCGCAAACGACAATGCAACGCGGAAATCCTTGGTCGCCATCACCTTGCCCATCACCGGATCAGCGGCATAGGTCTGGTTGATCGCGATCACCGCATCCGCGCCACCGAAAGTCGGCCAGGTAATAATGCGGTATTTGCCGGTCTTCTCCTGGTCCTTCAGGACCGGATAGTTGGTCATGTTGATGTGGCGTTCCTGCATGTCGAAATTCCCCGCAATCGCTGCGAGGTTCAATGCCTGGACGTCAGCAAAGAAGGTGAAGCGCACCTCATCGATATAGGGCAACTGGTTGCCGGCCGTATCGACCCCAACATAATAGGGGTTGCGCCGCAAGGTGAAGATTGGGTCGGACGCGCGCGAAACAGGCGCCCAGGCCGCCATGGTCGGGCGTTCCGGATTTTCCGGCGGGGCATTGCGATTGGCGAACAGCTCGGTCCAGGTCTTGAAGCCAGCCGCGATGGCCGCTTTCTCGATATCAGCCTTGGCGGCGTGGGCTGGGTGGAATTTTTTCAGGTAGTGGGCCGGCAGGAACATCGCGAACGTGCGGTCTGCGCCGTCCTGGTTGGCGACCGCGGTCAAAAACAGGGTGGCCGGTGCAAGGTAGGTGAAGCGCACCGCGGTTTCGCTGGCTTTCTCGACCTTGGCCGCCGAGCCATCGGCGTTGCGGATCCAGCCCGGCAAAGTGGGAGTCAGTTCCTTATTAAGCAAAACGTCGGTATACCAGAACAAGATATCATCCGCGGTAAACGGCGCGCCGTCCGACCAGCGCGAGCCTTTGCGCAGATTGATTGTCCAAACCTTGTAGTCAGCCGAAGGCTCGGCGCCAGCAGCGATTTTTGGTTCTATCTTGGCACCGTCAGGGGAAAAGCGGAACAGCGAGTCGTAAACCACGCGAATATAATTATTGGAATCGGCCGGCCCGAGGAAGGCACGGCGCCAGGTACCACCATAATCGCCGACCCGCTCGACGACCGGAACCACAAGGGGGTTTTCAGGCAGCCGCGCTTCCACTGCCGGCAGCTTACCAGCCCGCACCAGTTCGGTGACCGAGGCCGCTTCCTTATAGCGGCCGGCCTGGGCCAAAACCGAGGAGCCGGTTGCCAGAACGCCCGCGCCTGCCGCCAAGCCGATCAATGCAACCCGCCGCTTCACATCTCGCACCATGACCGTTTCCCTAAATTTTTTTTCGCGCTGCCGGCGGGTTATGTTAGCGCAATCATTAAGCCAATAGGCATACGAGTCAAGCCATTTTGGAAAGCCTAATCGGACCGACGTGAATAGTTTTGCCCTGAAGCAGGATGTCAGCCGTAAGCTGCAACGGCACGCTATCGACGGTCGATGCACCGGCCTGCAGCAGAGTAGCGAAATGGCGATAGATTTTTGCATATTCGTCCCGCTCACCATCGACCAGCAAATCGCCATCCACGCTCAACCGCCGCCCGCTTTCACTAAGATGCAGCACGCTGCCTGCCTTGGTGGTAACGGTGACCTCGCGCTTAGGGGGGGGCCACCCAGTCCCAGTCGAACGACGCGGTCAGCGGCGCGGTGTCGTCACCAAAGCCGAACTGAACCTCTGCCGCCACCGGCATTGCAACGTTATCAGGCACACGCAACTCAGCCGCCAGCACAAACGGCACGGGATCGAAAATCGCTGACATCACCGACAAGCCATTGATTGCCATGTCGAACACACCAAAGCCGCCCGGCTCCCAGACCCAACGCTGGCCGGGGTGGAAGTCAAGAAAGTTCTCTTTCCAATCCATGTGCATGGCAGCAATCTCCTGGCCCACGAGCAAATCGCGCATCCGCATGACAGCGGCATTATATTGCGAATGCCAAGTGGCATGCAGCACGCGTTGTTGGCGTGAAGCGACGGCCGCGATATGGGCGAATTCTCCCAAGGTCACCGCTGGCGGCTTTTCCAGCATCACATGTTTGCCTGCCATCAGCGCATCGATTGCAACCTCGCGCCGTGCCTTGGGCGGGGTGCAAATGACGACGGCGACAATCTCGGGATGGGCTGCAAGCATGGCGCGATGGTCGCGATAAACCGCCGTTTCGCCCGCCACGCCGTCATGGCTGGCAGCGGCCACCAGTTTGAAGTCCAGGCTAGCCGCGATCGCCGGCAAATGCTGCTTCTGGGCGATCTGGCCGAGCCCGACCAAACCTATGGCTAATACCATTGCGTGTTCCCCTTCTCGCTGCGTCGTGGGTTGCGACAATCGACGCCTTATCGCTGCAAATACGCCTCAAACGCCGCCAAAGTCACATCCGAAACATGATGCTCGATCCCTTCGGCATCCTGTTCGGCAGCTTCTGCCGGCACCCCCACCGCGCGCAGCAAATCAACCACCAGTCGGTGGCGCGCTTTCACCCGTGCGGCCAGCGCCTCGCCGGCCTCAGTCAGGAACACCCCGCGATAAGGGCGCGAGGTTGCCAGCCCTTCCCGCTTCAACCTTGCAACTGTCTTGATCGCGGTAGCGTGGCTGACGCCGAGGCGGCGGGCAATGTCGGTTGGGCGTGCCTCACCCACACTCGCCAGCAGATCGGCGATCAGTTCGGCATAGTCCTCAGCGATCGCGGAGGATTGCGCGGTACGGGTTTTGCCGAACCGTCGCGCCTGGGTCGGTTCGGTTGGCAAGCCCAGAATGGGTTCAGGTGGACGCGACACAAACGATCTCCGACGAAGGTTGCAGACCATGGCGAAGCGGGACCGCAATATCAAGCCAATTACCCCCTTGACCCTGAAATGTAGTCGCAGCTACACTTTCTGGCATGAGTGACATTGTCCTGATTAAATCCAACCTCACCGCCCGTACCATCGCCGCCGGCCAGGCCAGTTTGGCCGGCCAACGGCGCGGTGTTCGGGGTTTCATGCCATTTGTTGGGCCTGCGGTAATCGCCTCGATCGCCTATATGGATCCCGGCAATTACGCGACCAATATTCAGGCCGGGGCCAAATACGGAACCACGTTGCTCTGGGTGGTGGTGACAGCCAATATCATCGCGATGATGTTCCAGGCGATGTCGGCCAAGCTCGGCATCGTCACCGGACAAAGCCTCGCGAGCCTATGCCGCAGCAATTTCCCGCGCCCGCTGGTGCTGGTGATGTGGGTGGTATCCGAAATCGCCGCGATGGCGACCGATCTGGCTGAATTCCTCGGCGCGGCGATCGGGCTGTCGCTCCTCACCGGGATCGGGCTGATGCCCGGGTTGGTGATAACAGGGGTGATCACCTACGCGCTGCTGACCTTGCATAATCGTGGCTTTCGACCGCTGGAGCTGATCATCGGCGGCTTCGTCGCTGTTATCGGTCTTGCCTATGTCGTCGAACTGTTCATCGCCCCGCCGCTTTGGGGTCAGGTCGCGCATGACGCGTTCACCCCGCATATCGCTGATTCAGGCGCCCTGATGCTGGCCGTGGGGATTGTCGGCGCCACCGTCATGCCGCACGCCATTTACCTGCATTCCAGCTTAACCGCTAACCGGATGCCAGCCACAAATGATAGCGAACGCCGTCTCATACTGCGCTATTCCAACCGCGAGGTGCTGATTGCTCTCAGCCTCGCCGGCATGGTCAATATGGCAATGATCATCATGGCCGCGGTGGCGTTCCATACCACCAACCCGGAAATCGCGACGATCGAGACTGCTTATGCCACCCTCACCCCGTTGCTCGGTGGGTTCGCGGCATCTGTCTTCCTGCTGAGCGTGCTGGCGTCCGGCCTGTCGAGTTCGGTGGTTGGCACCCTGGCCGGCCAAGGGATCATGCAGGACATGGTCCATTTCAGGATCCCGCTATGGGTGCGGCGGCTGGTGACCATGGCGCCGGCGTTCGTGGTGGTGTGGATCGGCGCCGACCCGACCGACAGCCTGGTGATGAGCCAGGTGGTGCTGAGTATTGCCTTGCCAGTGCCGATGATCGCACTGCTGGTGCTGGCCGGGCGGCGCGATGTCATGGGTATTTTCGCCAATCGTCGATATGTGCAGGTCGCGGCAGTGATTGCGGCGGTTGGGGTTCTGGCGTTGAATGCAGTTTTATTGGCGGGCGCCGCTGGGATCGACTTCTTCTGAGCAAAAGGAAATAACTGATGCGGCATGGGTTGATGTTGGCCGTTTTGCTCGTCGCCACGGGTGCACATGCCGAGCGGGTTCAAATCCCGGGTCCCGATGGGATCACCCTACAGGCGGAATTATTCCGACCCGACAGTCCCAAACCAGTTCCAGCAATTGTCGCCCTGCATGGCTGCGGCGGCGCATTTCCAGCCCGCGACAAACAATGGCAGGACATTTTGCTGACGGCCGGGCATATTGTGGTGTTTCCCGATAGTTTCGGCTCCCGCGGGTTGAAGTCGCAATGCCGGGTGCATGACCGGATTGCGACCGCCAATGGGTTGCGCCGACTGGACGCCCTGGCGACTGCGACCTGGCTGTCTACCCAATTTGGGGTAAAGCCGGGTGGTGTAGTGCTGCTGGGATGGTCCGATGGCGGCAGCACCGTTCTCGCCGCCGCGGAAACGCGGCCGGACAGTTCAGACGGACTGATACGCGGCATGATCGCTTTCTATCCGGGTTGTTCGGTCGCCGCCGGCAAATCCGGTTGGCAACCAATTGCCAATTTGATGATCCTGATCGGTGAGGCCGATGACTGGACACCGGCCGCCCCGTGCCGCCGCCTTGCGGGTCAGGTTGGCGCGAAATTGGACTACATCAGCTATCCCGGCGCCTATCATGATTTTGATGCGCCGGTGCCGCTTCGGGTGCAGCACAATATCCCGCGCAGCAGAAATGCGGACCACAGCGTGCATGTCGGTGGTGACCCGGTGGCCGCGCAGGATGCAATCCGACGAGTGGCGGGGTTTCTGGCAGGTTTGAATTGAGGACGACTCCATCGGTTGAAAAATGGAAAACAGAAAATACTCTATCCCGAGGTTACGTTTTCGCTTAGGACTTTACTTCAGTCGCCAATCCCCCGACTTTGAAAAGTTCGTTTGATTCACGAAAAGAATATTTTGTCGCGTCACTCCGCCAATTTCACGCGGGCCGCAACCACAAACGCAGTCCCCGGTTTTGCCTGGCTGAATATTGAAATCACTGCCACCCGGCGCGGCATCGCGAGACTTGCCGCAAAATGCGCCTCTGCGGCCGGCATCCACATTGTCCGTTCCGCGTCATTAAGCCGCCGGGTCAAGGTCATGTGAAAATACCAGGTGGCGAACACGTAGGGATAACCCCAGCGAATCAGATTGGCGTCCATTACAGGGCTGAGCTGGGATTTGCGGCGCTTGGCAATTTCCTCCCCCTCAGGCGGCTGGCGCAAATGATCGACACCGGCAACGCAGGCATCAGCGAGCGCCTGCAAGTTTGTGCTCGGCTCGGTTTCACGCAGCGCCAGGAAGCCGTGCAAATCGGCGACTGCGAGGTGCGGCAGGTCAAAGGCCGGAATGGTGGCGGCCAGCGCGATAGTTTCGGCCAGTAGATCATGCCAGGTGACCCCATCGCGTAATCGCATTGGCGGCTTCAAGGTGGCGTGGAAACCGTAATTGCCGGCATCCCCGGTAATGCCCGTGATATCAGGCAAACTGGGCTGCGTGCAGGGTGCATTGCTGTCGGCATCACGCCCAAGCCAGGATGACGCCGCCTGATGCAACGGATCGCTGATTTCCGGCGCGTAATAAAGCGCAAACCGGGGTGCCATTACGCCACCCGCAGGCCTGCGCGCCAGACTTCACGCAGGATCGGCAGCGATCCGTGCAAACGCAGCCGCACAAGATCAGCGCGTAACCCGGCCTCGATCCGTCCACGATCGGCCAACCGTGCCATTTGCGCTGGTGTGTCAGTAACCATGGCCACCGCGTCGGGCAGTGACATCTCGGTTTGTTCGGCGGCCAGGAACGCAGCTTCCGCCAACGCCGCCGGCACGTAGTCGCTGGCCAGCGCATCGACGCCGCCAGCACGGATTAGATCGGTGACCTTCACATTGCCGGAATGGCTGCCGCCGCGCACGATGTTGGGGGCGCCAGCGATCGTGGTCATGCCGAGTGCGCGCGCCGCGATCGCGGCCTCAACCGTGACCGGGAACTCACTGATGCGGATGCCATCGGCAAAGTTTTCGTTGATCTCCTCGATCGTGCGATCGTCGTGGCTCGCGAGCGTCACATCCAGGGTCAACGCCTTGGCCAGCAGCGCTGCCCGGTTCGGGCCACGCATCCGGACACGCTGGGCGGAAAGCTTCTCGATCCGTGCTTCGATGACCGACGCGGGCACGCCATCACGGGTGCGCATGGCACGATAGGCATCGAGGTTGGCGTATTGGCCGACGCCGGGGGAATGATCCATCAGACTGATCATCCGCACTAGCGGATCGTCGGCAACCGGAAAGAACAGTTCAAGCGTGTCCTCAGCCGGCAATTCGCAGCGCAAATGCAAATAATGCTCTGCCTTTAACAATCCAGTTTTCACCAGCACGTTGAGGTCGATTACCGCGTCTTTGAAAGTCCGAATGCGCTCGCCATCAAAGCCCAAATCGCCAATGCAGAGCGCATCGAGCACCGTCGTAACCCCGGCAGCCGCGCATTGCGCGTCATGCGCCACCATGGCCGACCGCGACGGCCAGCGCGCTGACACGCGTGGCAGCACCTGGCGTTCGAGATTATCGGTATGCACATCGACAATGCCGGGGATGATGTAGTCACCGCCGCAATCGATTGCGCCAGCAACGCCGGTGCCGCGACTGGCGACGTCAGCGATGCGGCCGTCGCGGACATGGACGGTGCCGGTCAGCACCTCATCGCGCAGCACCAGTTTGGCGTTGGTCAGAACAAAATCGCTCATGCGGCATCCTGCAATGGGAGGACCTGAAACACACGATCGGCGACCCGATCGCGCACGTTGGCATCATGGAAAATCCCGACAATGGCAACCCCCGCCGCCTTTGCCTCAGCTATCATCGTGATGACGATCTCGGCGTTGGCGGCGTCAAGGCTGGCAGTCGGTTCATCGAGCAGCAGAATCGGATGGCGCCCGATAAAACCGCGCGCGAGGTTGATGCGCTGTTGCTCGCCACCAGAGAACGTAGCTGGTGGCAGCGCGTGCAGCCGGGCGGGGATGTTGAGGCGCCGCAGCAAGTGGCGCGCAGTTTCGCGGGCGTGATCCTGCGTCATGCCACGCGCCGCCTCGGCGACGATGTCGAGCGCTGGCACCCTTGGCACCACGCGCAGGAATTGGCTGACATAGCCCAGGGTGCCAGCGCGGACCGCCACGATCTGGCGCGGTGCTGCGCTGGCAATGTCGATCATCGCCCCATTGTGGCGCACCAGGATGCGACCGGAATCGGCGCGGTAATTGCCATAAAGGTTGCGTAGCAAGGTGGTTTTACCCGCCCCCGATGGGCCGACAAGCGCCACGCACTCGCCAGATGACACCGAGAAATTCACCGCATCCAGCACCGGAATGGAAATGCCGTCGCGTAGATGCAGCACGAAGCGTTTCGACAGGGCTTCGGTTTCCAACATGTTCATGCCTGCAACACCGAACTGACCAGCAATTGCGTGTAAGGATGCTGCGGATCGTCGAGCACCTGATCGGTGAGGCCGGTTTCCACTGCCACCCCGCGCTGCATCACCACGATCCGGTGCGCGAGCAGGCGGGCAACCGACAGATCATGGGTGACCAGCACTGCCGCCAGATTGAGCCTGGCAACTAGGCTGCGGATCAGATCGAGCAGGCGGGCCTGCACCGAAACATCCAGCCCGCCGGTTGGTTCATCCATGAACACCAGCCGCGGATGGGTCACCAGGGTGCGGGCGATCTGCAAGCGTTGCAGCATGCCGCCCGAGAAATTGCGCGGCAAGTCATCGACACGTGCTTCGTCGATCTCAACCTGACGCAGCCAGTCGATCGCCTCGGCGCGAATATTGCCATAATGCCGCGCGCCCTGCGCCATCAGCCGTTCCCCGACATTGCCCCCTGCAGTGACCGCCATGCGCAGCGCGCCACGCGGGTCCTGCTGGACGAAACCCCAGTCCGACCGGTGCAGCGCCCGCAGCGCGGGTGCCGGCATGGCGTGCACATCGGCGAGTGAGCCTGCTGGATCGCGATACCAGACAACCCCGACATCGGGCCGCATGCGACCGGACAGCACGTTGAGCAAGGTAGTTTTGCCCGACCCCGATTCGCCGACCACCGCCAGCACTTCCCCCGGCCAGAGATCGACCGAGACATCGACCAGGGCAGGAATACTGCCGAAATGGAGCGACAGATTGCGCGCCGCAATCAGGCTGTCATCCGCGATCATGCCTCGGCTCCGACATGGCCGGCAGCGCGGCGGGTTTCGCAATAATCGGTATCCGAACACACGAACAGCCGTCCGCCCTTGTTATCGACCACGACTTCATCGAGATAGGATATTCCAGACCCGCACAGGCCACACGGATGCGGTGCGCGGCCAGCACGAAACGGATGGTCATCGAAATCGAGGCTGCGCACATCGGTATAAGGCGGGATAGCGTAGATGCGCTTTTCTCGCCCGGCGCCGAACAACTGCAAGGCCGGCATCATGTGCAGTTTTGGATTGTCGAAAGCTGGGATCGGGCTCGGCGCCATCA
>JACMOQ010000309.1 GCA_014377905.1 Acetobacteraceae bacterium
GCCCGCCCCGACGCGGCGCTGCTGTCCACGCCCGGCCTCGCCAGCGCCGCGGCCAATCTGCGCGCCAATCGGCAGACTGAAATGCAGCGGGAACGCCAGCGCGCAGCCGCCCCAGCCGGGGCCAAACTTCCGCCACTGCCGCCGGTCGAGGACCGTATCTTTCGCGCCGAAATTGCCGCCCGCTTCAGCCGGCTTGCCGAAATTGAGGGCGGGTTGGCCGAGCGGCTGGTGCTGTTCTGGTCCAACCATTTCGCGATATCCTCGGCCAAGGGCAACCATGTGCGGGTGATGGCCGGCGCGTTTGAGCGTGAGGCGATCCGGCCTTTCGTGCTCGGCCGGTTCGCCGACATGCTGCGGGCGGTCGAAACCCATCCGGCGATGCTGTTCTACCTCGATAACAACCAGTCAATCGGGCCGCTATCGCGTAACGGGCTGACCAGTCGGCGGGGATTGAACGAAAATCTAGGGCGCGAAATTCTTGAGCTGCACACGATGGGGGTCGATGGCGGGTATGCGCAAACAGATGTCACCGCGCTCGCCCGCGCGCTGACCGGGTGGACGGTAGTGTGGCCTGATGAGGACATGGTGCATGGCGGCAATTTTGCCTTTGGCCCGGCGCGCCATGAACCGGGTGCGCAGACTGTGCTGGCACGCAGCTACGCGCAGGACGATCAGGGCCAGGCGCTGGAAATGCTCGATGATCTGGCGCGACACCCCGCGACAGCGCGCCACATCGCGCGCAAGCTCGCCTCCCATTTTGTCGCCGATGTGCCACCGCCGGAATTGGTGGATCATTTGGCGACGGTATTTCTGGAAAGCGACGGCGATCTTGGTGCCGTGATGCGGGCGCTGGTGGCGGCACCGATCGTTTGGGAGGCCCAATTAACCAAGCTGCGGGCGCCGCAGGAGTTTCTGGTCGCCGCCATGCGTGTCATCGGCGCAGTGACCGAGCCGGGGGCGGTGGTGGAAATGCTCAACAATCTTGGCCAGCCGCTGTGGCAACCGCCTGGGCCGAATGGCTGGGGCGATACGGTGGCCGATTGGGCGGCGCCGCAAGCGCTGACCGCGCGGCTCGATCTGGCGGCGCAATGGGGGCGGCGCAACGACGCGGTCGATCCGGTTGGGTTGGCGGACGCGGTATTCGGGCCGGGCTTGTCGCGCGATAGTCGGGACGCGATTGCCCGTGCCGAAAGCCGGCGTCAGGGGCTGGCGATCTTGTTGATGGCACCGGAGATGCAGCGCCGATGATCCAACGCCGCCCCCTGCTTGCCGCTGCCGCCGGGATGTTCGCCTGGGCACATCAGCCGCGATTGCTGAGTGCGGCGGGTGGGCGCGACCCACGGCTGGTGACGATTGTGCTGCGCGGCGCACTTGATGGGTTGTCGGCGGTGGCACCGCTGGGGGACCCTGATTACGCCGGATTGCGCGAAGGGATCGCGCTCACCCGCGACGGCGAACGCCCGGCCTTGATGCTGGACGGCTTTTTCGGTCTGCATCCGGCGCTGCCGAATTTTGCGCGATTATTCGCGGCCGGCGAAGCGCTGGCGGTGCACGCAGTTGCCAGCCCCTATCGCGATCGATCGCATTTTGATGGCCAGGACGTGCTGGAATCCGGGCAGATGGGACCGGGCATCACCGCCAGTGGATGGTTGAACCGGGCGCTGGCCGCCTTGCCACCCGGGCCGCGCGTGCAAGCGGGGTTGGGGGTGGGGGCAATGACGCCGTTGATTTTGCGTGGCGCGGCGCCAGTGCTCGGCTGGGCATCGCCGGTTGCCGGGTCCGCCGAGGACGATTTGGCGGAGCGGGTGATGGCGCTTTATCGCCACCGCGATCCGGCATTGGTCGCCGCATTGCAAAACGGCGTCGCAACCGATCGCATGGCGCGACGCAATGCCTCGCCCGGCGCCGATGGTAGACGGGGGGGCAGCGACACGGCCGACGGGATGCGCCGCGCGGCGGTGGGCGCGGCGCGGTTGTTGGCGCAACCGGATGGCCCGCGCCTGGCGGCACTCGCGTTCGATGGATGGGATACCCACGCCAATGAAGGCGGCGCGGCCGGCCGGTTGGCGCAGTTGCTCGGCGGGTTGGATGGTGCGCTGGCCGCGTTTCAGACCACGCTCGGTGCGGCCTGGCGCGACACGGTGATTATCGTGGCGACCGAGTTCGGTCGTACCGCGCGGGTGAACGGCACGACCGGCACCGATCACGGGACGGCAACGGTCGCGTTGCTGGCAGGCGGCGCGGTGCGTGGCGGACGGGTGGTGGCGGACTGGCCGGGCTTGCAAGCCGCGCAGTTGTATGAAGGCCGCGATTTGCGGGCAACGATTGATGTCCGGGCGGTGTTCAAGGGTGTGCTGGCCGATCTGCTCGGGCTGTCGCCGGCGGTGCTCGGGCGGGATGTGTTTCCGGGATCGGGCGCGGTTCTACCTATGCCGGGGCTGATCGTTTAGGGGGTGTGGCGCTTTAGGAACGCCACCACCCGCGCTTCCTGCGTCGCGATATGCTCTGGACCGCGCCAGTCGGTCAGCACCTCCACCCCCGGCAGCAGTGCGGCAAGTTCGGCGCTGGTCTCGGCGGGATGGGGAATATCGGTGCCGGGCAGCAGGAAGGTGGGCACTGTGCAGCTCCGCGCAAAGTCGCGATCGACGCAGAACACAAAATCGCGGCCCCACATGTTGCGCCCGAAGCTGGCGAGCGCTGCTTCGTCAAGTTCTGGGCGCGCGGCGCGCTGATCGCGGCTCCAGGCGATGTGGCTGTCGGGGAAATAGCCGGTTTCGGTCGGGTGCAGGCCGATCGGGTTTTGCAGCACCGCGGCAGTGACGCGGGTGGGCGCGACTTTGATCGCATTGAGGCAAAAGCTGCCGCCGATGCAGCCGCCAAGCACATGGAACTTGTCGAACCCGAGATGATCCAGCAGCGCGATATGGTCGGCGGAGTAGGTATCCCAGCCATGGTCGGCTTCGATCGCGGTGCGCGACGCACCGGCATTGCGCTGGTCCATTTCGATGGCGGTGAAGCCGGCGGCGGGCAGTGCCTGGGTCCAGTTTACCCAGGGGCGCGGCGGACCGCCAGGCGGGGCTGGCCACATTTCCATTCGCGACCGCAGGCCGCCGGGGGCGAACAGCAGCACCGGGTAGCCGGTGCCGTGGGTGCGGTAAGTGATTTGGCCATCGGGGCGGGTAAGGACAGGCATCTTCGGCTCCGGTTGCAGGGACGTTGCATTGTATTAGCGCGGTCACCGTCGGGTAAGCTAGGGCATCGTCCGATCGGCTTGGCTTTTCGATCGGATAAAGATGATCGTGAAAACAGGACTCTAGAGCGTGTCTAGCTATTCAACCTGAACGGATCACGAGCAGGCTTGCGCGCCCGCTGTCACTGAAGTTTCGCTTGTTCGCAAACGCACCTACCGTTGTAATTAGCTATGTCCCATCCTTGGAGCTATTGCATGATCAATTCAAAACGCCTTTTGCTCGCCAGTTGTCTGGCGATGTCCCTTGCGCTGCCGGCCTTCGGCGCTGAGCCTTACGTGACTGCGAAAATGATGGATCTTGCAATCCTGATGCAGCCGCCGCCGGTTACTGGCGGGCCAGCCGACAATGCCGATTTTAAGGCGGTGCTGGCGGTTCAGGCGCAAGCCAGCGACCAGCGCAAGGCCCAGGCACTAGCGGACTCGGCGGAAACCATTTTCGTCATGTTCACCAGCGTGCTTGGCAACCAGTTTGTGACCGCAACTCTGCCGAAAGCCAGTGAGTTGTTTGCCCGGGTGAGTGCGAGCGAGGGCGACACGCTTGACGCCGCCAAGCCGATCTTTGGCCGCGTGCGTCCCTGGATTGCGCATCCCGAAGTAAAGCTTTTTGCCAAACCGTCCAAGAGCGGCTCCTACCCCTCGGGGCACACGACGAAAGTGGCGATCGATGCCATTGTGCTGTCGGCCATGGTCCCGGAGAAGCGGCGTGAAATCTGGGTGCGGGCCGAGGATTACGCCCAAAGCCGCGTCGTTGGCGGCATGCATTATCCGACCGACCTTGAGGCTGGCTGGCGCGCTGGTACCGCAATCGCGGCAGTCATGTTCCAGTTGCCGAATTTCCGCGCCGACTTTGAGGTAGCGCGGACCGAGGTTCGCACTGCGTTGGGACTTGGGCCATTGCCGGCCAGATAACCCCGGGTAATGCCTGGGTCGTGGTTAACCGTGGCGGCGGGATCGCCATTGCGCCGCGCCGTCGCGCCCGTTAGCGTCGTTCGGTGGAAGCAGCGCTAACAATAATATGGGAGGGATCAAGATCAGATGAACGCAATCAAGGACGCCATCAAGTCAGGTAAAACCGTGGTCGGGACGGCCGGGGCACCGAATGTCGATGTGTTGATGCTGGCCGATGCCGGCTACGATTTCCTGCTGTTCGACACCCAGCATTCCCCCTGGGAAATCAAGCAGCTGCAACCGTCGATCCAGTCGATGCGTGGCAAAATGACGGCGCCGTTGGTGCGCGTGAGCGCCAACCAGGCCGACCAGATCTGCTTCGCGCTTGACGCCGGCGCCCGTGGCATTGTTGTGCCAATGGTCAACACCCGTGCGGAAGCCGAGGCGATCGTGCGCGCCTGCCGCTACTTCCCCGCCGGCAACCGCAGCAACGCCGGCGAGCGCGGCGAGTGGGGCGTTTTCAAGAATTACCGTGACTATATGGATACCGTTAACAATGATCTGGTGATTGCGCCGATGATCGAGACCAATCAGTCGCTGGAAAATCTCGATGCCATCGCCTCGGTCCCTGGCGTCGATGTGCTGCTGATCGGCCCGTCCGACCTTTCGATTGAGCTTGGGGTGCCGCTGAACTATGCGTGCGACACATATCAGCGCGCGCTGGATAAAATTGCGGCGACCGCCGCCAAGCACGGCATTGCGGCGGGAATGTACTTCATTCCGCCCGAGGTGGACCCGAACTTTTTCGTCCAGAAGGGGTTCAAGTTCTTCACCATGCCGTGGGCCCCCTGGGCGCAGGCCGGAATGCGGAGCGCCCTGGCGGGGATTCAGCGCTAACGCATCATCCTGACGGTTTGCGACTAAACGACAAAACTCTCGTGGTCGTCCACCGTTTGGGCACCACGAGAGGACTGGCGCGCTTGGCCGCTGGCGCCCCAGATGAGGGTTTGGAAACGACGAATGAGGCAGTGAGAGATTTTGGTGGGCGCAGCAAGGCTCGAACTTGCGACCCGCTGATTAAGAGTTGGTTGAAAGCGCAGCAATCTCATCGC
>JACMOQ010000310.1 GCA_014377905.1 Acetobacteraceae bacterium
GGGACCGCGTTTCGTTGCTAGGCTTGCGGGCAGGAGGACCCCATCATGCCCTACGCCCTGGCCGAAGGTTGCAAGCTTTATTACGAGGAAACCGGGCACGGCACCCCGATCGTATTCGTCCATGAATTCGGCGCCGACCATCGCGAATGGGAAGCCCAAATCCGGTTTTTTTCCCGCGAGTATCGCTGCATTACCTACGCCGCGCGGGGCTACCCGCCGTCCGAGGTGCCCGATGACGGCGCGCTGTACGGCCAGGAATTTGCCGCCGCCGATATCGCGGCGGTGATGCGGGCGGCAGGCGTCGCCAAGGCCCATATCGTCGGATTGTCGATGGGCGGTTTTGCGACCTTACTGTTCGGCATGCGCTATCCCGAGATGGCCAGTGCGCTGGTGGTTGCCGGTGCCGGATCGGGCGCGCCCAAGGCCGAACACGCGGCGTTCATGGCCCTTAACCAGGCAAGTTCCGCCAAGCTGATCGCCCAAGGCTGGGCGGGCGAATTGGCCCAGGCCACTGGCAAATCAGCCACCCGCATTCAGTTGAAAAAAAAGGACCCGCGCGGCTGGGCGGAATTTGTCAGCCACCTCGAACAGCACTCTGCCCTCGGCACCGGCCTGACCCAGAAGCATTACCAGGGCGGACGGGACTCGATTTTTGATTGGGAGGCGGCGTTGGGTCGGATGGAAGTGCCGACCTTGCTCGCGGTTGGCGACGAAGATGGGCCGTGCATCGAGGCCAATATCTTCCTCAAGAAAACCCTGCCCAATGCCGGTTTATGGATGCAGCCGCGCACCGGTCACGCGATCAATCTCGAAGAACCGGCGGCCTTCAACCGGGCGTGCCAGGATTTCTTTTCAACGGTCGAACGCGGGCGCTGGCAATTGGGTTGACCACGGCCGTCGTGTTGCCTGCCATGACGGCGCCACAGAGTTGATATTACATCTTTCCCTTCACTGGAGGCGCGACATGGTGCGGCGACGAAACGGGGGGCGGCGCTGGGCGGCGATCATCGCAATGGTGGTGGCACTTTCCGGTCTGCCGGTGGTAGCTGCCGGTGACAGCGAAATCCTGACCTTCGACAAGGGCGGAATGTATATCGGCCCGGTGCGCGACGGCAAACCCAGCGGCTTTGGCACCTTCAAATTCCCGAGCGGCGAAAAATACCAGGGCGAATTCCTCGACGGCAAATATCACGGCCGTGGCAGGCTGATTTTTTCCAATGGCGATCTGTATGTCGGCGAATTCCGCAACGACAGGCGCGACGGCGCTGGCACCTATACCTACATCAACGGCGAGAAATTCATCGGCCAGTATCGCGACGGCAAGCGCAACGGCCACGGGATCCGCTATAGTGCAAACGGGGCGGTTCTCGCCAGCGGCAACTGGGTTGATGGCGCGCTGGCCGGGGGCACACCTGCCCCGAACCAGGCCACCCGCCCCGCGTTTGCCCCACCGGTGGTTGCAAGCGTCGCCCCGACCGCGCCGCAGATTGCCGCTGCCCCGTCCCGGCAAAGCGAAATTGGTGTGAAGAAACGCGGCGGCACATTTTCGGTGCCGGTCGAGGTCAACAATGCCATGACGCTCGACTTCACCATCGACAGTGGTGCGGCCGATGTCAGCGTTCCCAATCGGGTGATCGCACAATTGATGAAAAGCGGCGCATTGCAGCGCAGTGACTTCAAGGGCAGCCAGGATTACCGGCTTGCGGACGGGTCTACCGTGACGTCAAGAACATTTTATCTCCGCCAGCTAAAGGTTGGCGACCGGGTGGTGGAGAATGTGCTGGCGAGCGAGGGTGGGGAAGCAGGGAGCTTGCTATTGGGGCAGAGTTTTCTGAGTCGGTTTAAGTCTTGGTCGATTAATAATCACAAGCAGGTTTTGGTTCTGGAGTAGTCTTCTTTGTTCGAGCAACAGAGTCGTAAAAAGTTTTTTGGTTGTTTATGTTCACAAATAATATGCTCAATTTTCCCCCTGCGCCTTGGCAAAAGCATCCACCCCATCGAAGCGCTGCAACTTCTCGATATGCATCCAGCGATGCTCAGCTGAAACCTTGCGCACCAACTCAGCGATTTCCGGCCCATAATTACCCGGCTTGTGCTGGCGCAGCACGAAGCGGCACTGGAAATGATCGACCTTAAAGCTGTGCCCGCCTGTGTCAGGCCAAACCTGGGTGCCGCGGTTGGACAGCATTTTCAACCCAAACGCGGTGCCTTCGGCCGCAGCTTCGAGGCCGGCTGCAAGCGTCGCGGGTTCGCGTTCGGACTCGACAAAAATATCCAGCCCCACCAGCTCCCGACTATCGACGCTATGGTGCCAGGTGCGATCGGTCCATTTCGGCAAAGTGAGGTTGCTGTAGCTGCGCGAGACCTGGCTGCTGGCACGGCCGAGATTACCGATGACGGTATCGACATAGGCATTGGTGCCGGCGGCGTGGCCTTTGGGCGCGATATCCCCGGTGAGGTTGCGGCCTTCTTCCAGGGTGACGAAAATCGCCTGCTCGACTTTTTCGGCGGTAGCAAAGTCGCCGATATGGCGCAGCAACATGACCGCCGACAGGAGCAACGCCGTCGGGTTGGCCATGTTCTTGCCGGCAATTTGCGGCGCCGAGCCGTGGACGGCTTCAAACATCGCGGCGTGATCGCCGATATTGGATGACGGCGCGATGCCGAGGCCCCCCACCAACCCGGCGGCAAGGTCGCTGATAATGTCGCCGTTCATGTTGCTGGTAACAATGACATCGAATTGTTCGGGCGCGATCACCAATTGATGCGCGCAATTATCGATAATGACATGGCTCGGCGTAATGGTCTTGTATTCGGGCGCCATCCGCTCGAACACCCGCTTCATCATGCCTTCAGTGGTCTTCATGATGTTGGCTTTGGTCGAACAGGCCATCTTGGTCCGCCCTTCCGCCTGCGCAAGCGCGTAGGCGAGGCGCAGAATGCGTTCGCAGCCAGGTTCGGACATGAGTTTCAGGCACTGCGCGACACCGGGGGTTTGTAGGTATTCGATGCCGGCATAAAGGTCTTCGACGTTTTCGCGCACGATCACCAAATCGATGCCGCGGCCGGAGAACGGGGTTTTCACCCCAGGGAGTTCGCGCACCGGACGGATATTGCCGTAGAGCTCGAAATACTTGCGCAAGATCACGTTAGCGGATTTCTCGCCGTAGCCAATCGGCGTTTCGAGCGGGCCTTTGAGCGCGACCCGGGTGGCATCAATGCTGTCGAGGGTTTCCTGTGGCGCGCCCGAACCGATGCCGCGCTTGAAAACCTCCGCCCCTGCTTCCGCGTCTTCCCAATCAATCCGCGCACCGGCGGCGGCGAGGATTGTCTTGGTGGCAGCCATGACCTCAATCCCGATGCCATCACCGGCAATTGCAGTGACTTTGGTGCGGGCTTGGGTCGGGGCGGCGTCAATCATGGAACCTCGGGGGGGGATTGCGATGCGTCATATACGATGGCGTGCTGGATGGGTGCCAGGGGACAATGGGGTCGTGAGGTTAATTTTGGCTGAAATTCCGTATGGCATTATACAGGCAAGGCGAATGCAATCCGAAATCCGGTTTTGAAGCTCCTATCTCCGGCCCGTTATATTACGCCAGCAAATTATCCAGCCGGATGGGCAGGTCCCGGACCCGTGTTCCTGTTGCGTGATAGATTGCGTTGGCGATTGCCGCTGCCACGCCCACCATGGGCAGTTCGCCAATTCCCTTTACACCAAGTTCAGTGGTTACCAGATCAGGTGCCTCCACAAAGATCGTTTCTATTACCGGAATATCTGCGTTCACCGGCACCAGATATTCAGAAATATTGGCGTTGATTGTGCGGCCGGTCGCTGCATCTACCCGGGTTTCCTCCATCAAAGCCATCCCGATTCCAAACACGATGCCGCCGATCAACTGGCTGCGCGCGGTTTGGGGATTGATGACCCGGCCGCAATCATAGGCCCCAACCCACCGGCTGATTTTCACTGTGCGCAAATCTGGGTCGATGCGCACCTCGGCAAATTGCGCGCCAAAGGCGTGGCATGAAAAGTCTTTGCTGGCGGCGTTGGGTGCGATGTCGACAGTCGCATCGATAAAGGGAACATTTTGCCGCGCGACCACATCGCCAGCAGAAACCTGCCCGCCAGGTCCGACGATCAGCCCGTCTTGCAGTCGCAGGTCCTTAACGGCGGGCGTGCCCCACGCGGCTGGCGCTTGCGCCAGCGCAAGGGTTAAAAGCCTATGGCGAAGTTGGATGGCGGCGGCGTGCACCGCGGGCAGCACACTCGCCGTCGTCATTGATCCGCCCGATATTGGCGCCGGTGGCAGCCGACTGTCACCAAGTTCAACACGAACCCGACCCAATGGCAAACCCAACTCATCGGCAGCGATTTGGGCCATTATGGTATAGGTTCCCGTGCCAATGTCCTGCGTTCCCGAACGCACCAGAACTGTCCCGTCCGGCATCATCCGGACCTGTGCTGAGGCCGCCATCCGAACGGTCGGATATGTCGCGGTCGCCATGCCGAGCCCGATCAACACCCGCCCATCCCGCATTGAGCCGGGGGCGGCGTCGCGCTTTTGCCAGCCGAATGCGGCCGCACCTTTCGCGTAGCATTCGCGCAGGCCTTTGCTTGCATAGGGCTTGCCGGATGTCGCATCTTCACTGGCGTAGTTGGCAAGACGTAATGCCAGCGGGTCCATGCGAAGCTGCACCGCAAGCTCATCCATCGCAGACTCCAGCGCGAACATGCCAGATGCCTCGCCAGGCCCGCGCATGAAGGTCGGTAGCCCCTGGTTGATGCCGACGACGCGATGGGACGTTGCAATATTCGGGCAGGCATAAAGCATTCGGGCCGCAAGACCGGATGGTTCGGCAAATTCGCCGACCTCGGGCCTCGACGTCTGGGTCAGACTGTCGTGTTGCACAGCGAGCAATTTGCCGTCTTGATTTGCCGCCAGTTTCAAGCTTTGCACGGTGCGCGGGCGGTAGCCGTTCGAGGTGAACATTTGCTGCCGCGTCACCTCGAGTTTCACCGGCCGGTTTACACTCCGCGCCGCCATTGCTGCCAACGCAGTAGGCGGCCAGGTTTGACCCTTGCAGCCAAAGCCGCCGCCGACGAACGGGCAGATGACCACTACATTCGCTTTCGCCAGCCCAAATAGAGATGCCAAACTTTCCTGTGCCCCGCTAATCCCCTGGGTCGCGGTCCAGACGGTCAACCGATCCCGATCCCAACTGGCGATGGTTGCATGGGCCTCCATCGGGTTGTGATGTTCGATTGGCGTCGTATAGGTTTGCTCGATCCGCACGGGCGCAGTGGCCATGGCTGCTTGCGGATTGCCCGTCCTGGTGTCCGGTTCGACCTTGCCGTCCCTGAAGTTGGTCGGCAAGGTGGCTTGGTTGAGCGCGGCATCCATCATCGTTGCGGCGTGCGTGGGCGTGTAGCGAACCCGAACACGGGAAGCTGCGGCCTGCGCTTGCTGCAAGGTTACCGCGACCACGATGGCGACATGCTGGCCATTGTAGAAAATATCGTTGTTTTGCAGCATTGATTGCAAAACCTTGGCGCCTGTCAAATTCAATTTCTCGGCATTGGCGGATGTTATGATCCGCAATACGCCGGGCATCGTTTGGGCCGCGGTCGCATCAATGCCCGCAACGTTACCGGCGGCGACCGTACTTTGCACCAGCACCGCGTGCACCATGTTGGGAGGCTTGACTTCGGCTGCGTACCGCGCACGACCCGTTACTTTGAGCCGGCCGTCCAGTCGATCGGTGGATTGTCCGACAATCATGTCATGTGTTCCTTACGAAGCCACGGTCTGCAACGCCCGCAGCACGGTGCGACGGGCGAGCTCGATTTTGAATTTATTGAAGCGGGTCGCGGTTGCGCCATCACCGGCTTTCGCCGCGGCGGTGGCGACAACCTCGGGGTCAACGCGTCGGCCGCGGAGTGACGCCTCCACCTCCGGCAACCGCCACGGCATCGGGCCGACACCGCCGAGCACGATGCGCACATCGCGGATCACCCCGTCGGTGACCGCGAGACAAACTGCGCTCGCGACCAACGCGAACGCGAAACTCGTGCGATCACGCACCTTTACATAGACCGAATTGCGCGCATGCGGTCCGGATGGTACCACGACTTTGCTGATCATTTCGCCCGGTTGAAGCACTGTTTCGATATCGGGCGCAGTCCCGGGCAATCGATAAAACTGCGCCAGCGGCACCCGCCGTGTTCCGCCGTCTAGCGCGACCAAAACCAACAGGGCATCCAGCGCCATCAATGCCACCGGCAAATCCGATGGATGGGTCGCGATGCACTGCGGGCTGCCGCCGAATATTGCAAGATCCCGATTGTCACCCAGCAATGCCGGGCAGCCGGAGCCAGGCAGGCGCTTGTTGCAGTTGAAACCGACATCGCGAAAATAGCCACATCGGGTTCGTTGCAGTAAATTTCCGCCCATGGTCCCCATGTTTCGCACCTGGGGCGATGCGGATAATAGCAAGGCCTGGGAAATCACTGGCCATTCGCGGATAATTTCGGGGTGGGCTGCAACCTCGGCCATTGTGGCCAGCGCGCCCAGATGCAGATCGCCATCGACAATGGAGATTCGGCGCAGGTCCAAATGTTCCATATCGGTGAGGCGTGTGGGCGCAACCACATCATTTTTCATCAGTTGCAGTAAATCAGTACCACCCGCAATGAAAGCGTCGCCAGCGTGCCAATCACGGCTTGGCTGGACAAGTTCAAATGCTTGCATCGGTCAGTGCCCAACGCCGGCGGGGCCAGCAACATCGCGGATGGCGGCAACGATGTTGGGATAGGCGCCGCAACGGCAAATATTGCCGCTCATCCATTCCGCGATTTCGATATCCGACGCGGTATGTCCTTCCTTGATGAGGGCGACGGCCGACATGATTTGTCCGGGGGTACAGTAACCGCACTGCAATCCGTCATGCGCGAGAAAAGCCGCCTGCATCGGATGCAGCGTGTCCCCGTCGGCGAGGCCCTCAATAGTGGTGATGTTTTTCCCGACACATCGGGCGGCGAGGGTAAGGCACGCCAGAACCCGCTTGCCGTCGATATGGACCGTGCAGGCGCCGCACGACCCCATATCGCAGCCCTTCTTGGTGCCACTGAGGTCGGTTTGTTCCCGAAGAGCATCAAGCAGCGTCGTCCACGGGGGCAGCGCAAGCGCAATTTGCTGGCCATTGACGCGCAACAGCGGCAGCGTCGGCGCGGCAGGAGAGGCGGCAGTTTGATCGGTGAACCCCGCGCCGTTGGCGATTACGGCCACCGGCAATGTTGCCGCAGTTCCTAGAATTATGCGTCTTGTTGGATTTGCCGCGTCCATCTGGGTGATCTCCGTGAGGGTATATTATTTCGACGGCGCAATCGCATGCTATGCGCCACGTATGGCGCCAGATTTCTGGCCGCGAGCTCGGTGGAAAGCATAGGGTTCGAGAAATCGCGAGAAA
>JACMOQ010000311.1 GCA_014377905.1 Acetobacteraceae bacterium
CCCGGAAGCCGTGGCGTTGCCAGAACCCGGCTGAAGTGTTGACAGCGACCAGCGAGATGGGCGCAAGACCCGCCTGCGCCGCCACTGCGACAAGCTGCGCAACCGCCTCGCGCGCCGCCCCAGTGCCGCGCGCGGCCGGCAGTAATGCCAGATCGTGCACATAATAATGGGCCGACATGTTGGGCAACGCGCCGAGCAGGGTGTCCAGCGCCGGCGGCTTGCCGGCGTGCCACGGATGGCTCACCGCATAGCCAAAAACCACACCGTTGCAGTCCAGGACCAAGCAACCGGCCGGATATAGCCGCAGCCGTTCAGCTGGGATATCCGCCCTTTCCGGCAAATCGGGATGCACCAGATCAGCGATGCGGTTGACCTCGGCCAGATCAGCTTCCTGCATGGCGCGCCAGATTGCGGGCATCTTGGTGCTAAAGCCCCGCGGCGGTTCGCAATGCCGCCAACTCCGCTGCGTCCCAAACCCCGATCACAATTCCCTGGCGCAATTGCTGCCCGTCGGCGTAGGCCGCAATCCTGGCGTCGGTTTGGGTGATCCGGTTGTGATCGCGCAAGGCCCAGTCCATCAACGCGCGATCCAACCGGGCGATGGTGTCGCGATGGGCGGGCTCGGCGCCAAGATCGGTGAGCTCGTTCGGATCGGTCGCCAGATCATAAAGCATCGGCGCAAACCCGACCGCATGGATCAGTTTGAAGCGCCCATCGAAAACCATGAACAGGCGGCAATCCTCGATCTTCTGGCCCAGGGTTAACCGGGCTTCCTGCATCGAGTAATCATATTCGCTGAACACGTGGTGGCGCCATTCCGGAGATTGCCCGTCGAGCCAGGGCAGCAGCGACCGGCCTTCCATGATGTTGCGGGCGACCGTGCCACCGAAAAACTCCAGGAAAGTCGGCGCAAGATCGATCGCTTCGACCAGCGCGTCACAGACCGTGCCATGCGTCCCCGGCCTGGTGGGGTCGGCCACAATCATCGGAACTTTCGCCGAGCAGTCGTGAAACAAATCCTTCTCGCCCAGCCAGTGATCGCCGAGATAATCGCCATGGTCGGAGGTAAACACGATCATGGTGCTGTCGGTCAGCCCTTGGGCGTCGAGGAATGCCATCAGCACGCCGATCTGGTCATCGATCTGCTTTATCAGCCCCATATAGGCGGGAATGACCCGGGACCGCACCTCCTCGCGGGAGAAGTTGCGGCCGACCACGTGGTTCATGAAGGCGGCGTAAACCGGATTGGGATTGCTGCGTTCGGAATCTGAGCGCACCACCGGCAATACCGCATTGGCACTGTACATATTATGATAAGGCGCCGGCACGATATAGGGCCAGTGCGGCTTGTTGTAGGACAAATGCAGGCACCAGGGGCGCGGATCGGATTGTGCCCCGGCAATGAATTCCATCGCGCGGCGGGTCATATAGGGTGTTTCAGAATGCTCCTCCGCGACGCGCGCCGGCTTGTCGGCATGTTCCAGCAGCCAGCCATTTTGCAGCGATCCGTCAGCGGCCTGCCCAGAATTGGCCCAGTGTTCCCAGGGGTTGTCGGCCTCGTAACCCAGATCGCGCAAGTAACGGTCATAGGCCGGGCGCGGGGCAGGGTCGGGGTGCAGCCCGTCGTCACGTTCATAGGGCTCAAATCCGCATTGGCTGACATGAACCCCGATCCGGCTGTCAGGGTCTATCCCGAGTCGCGCCATCCCGTCGGTATCGGCGCCCATATGGGTCTTGCCGACCAGCACGTTGCGCACCCC
>JACMOQ010000312.1 GCA_014377905.1 Acetobacteraceae bacterium
CCGCTCGCCGGACATGTCCATGTGATGTCTGTCTCCTGCTGCGCCGCAAAGTGTTGCGCTGCCTTGATGGTACTTCTAGGGGAAAGCCCATGCAACCGACCAACTGTGGAGCCTGCAATGACCTATCTCGTCGCCGACGATCTTCCCACCGGCCACGCCGGCGACCGTTTCCGCGCCGCGCTCGCCCGCCCCGGCATATTGCAGCTGCCCGGCAGCCATAACGGCCAGGCCGCGTTGCAGGCCAAGGCCGCTGGCTTCGAGGCTTTGTATCTGTCGGGCGCGGCAATGACCGCATCCATGGGCCTGCCAGATGTCGGCTTGATTACCGTTGATGAAGTCTGCTTCTTCGTCCGCCAGGTCGCCCGGTCATCGGGCCTGCCAGTGCTGGTGGACGGCGATACCGGGTATGGCGAAGCGCTCAACGTGATGAACATGGTGCGCAGCTTCGAAGATGCCGGCGCCGGCGCGGTTCATATCGAAGACCAGTTGCTGCCGAAAAAGTGCGGGCATCTGAATGACAAAAAGCTCGCCGATGCGCATGACATGGCCGCCAAGGTTGCAGCGGCCCGCCGCGCCCGCCGCCATCTTTATATTATCGCCCGCACCGATGCCGCCGCCAGTGAAGGCATGGATGGCGCGGTTGCCCGGGCCAAAATGTATCTCGCCGCCGGCGCCGACGCGATCTTCCCCGAAGCCCTGAATACCGCCGAAATGTTCCGCGAATTTGCAAGCCGGGTCGATGCGCCCCTGCTCGCCAATATGACCGAGTTCGGCCGCACCCCGTTCTTCACCGCCGCCGAGTTCGAGGCGATGGGCTACAAGATGGTGATCTGGCCGGTGAGCTCGCTGCGCGTCGCCAACAAGGCGCAAGAAGACCTTTATGCTGCGATCAAGCGCGACGGCGGCACCCAGAACATGGTGGATCGGATGCAAACCCGCGCCGAGCTTTATGCCACCATTGGGTATCATGATTACGAGGCGCTCGATGCCTCAATCGTGACCACGATTATTCCGACGGCGATGCCGCAGGGGTGAGGCGTAGCGTCGGCACGAATTGAAGCTATGCCGCGCCGCGCTTGATCGGTTCGATGATTTGCCGGTTGATGTGCTCGCATAGGCGATGCGAAATGCGCTCGTCGAATTCCGACTTCATGGGTGACATGCGTTGTCACCGGGGTGACTGTATGTTTTGTTAACGTATAAGTTACATTTCGCCTTATAAAGGATATATCAATTGTCAATTCTTCATAAAGTTAAGTTCCCGTTTTTGGGATTGGCGACGGCAGCCGGGCTTTGTGCGGCAACGCCAGCGCGGGCCGCCCTTATTGCAAATGGCGACTTCGAAACGGGGTCGTTGTCAGGCTGGACGGCGACAGGCCTCGTCGCGGCGCAGGCCACGCCATATTTTGGTTTTAACCACGGCGATTATGGCAGCTACTTCGCCGTGCTCAACGCCGGGACCAACGCCACCCCCAACGGCGTGTTGTCGCAGACAATCTCCACCGTTGCGGGAACCAATTATGTGTTGGTTTTTGACTACGGCGCTAACGGCGCCGGACAGTCCGTGACGGCCTCAGCCTTCTCAGGCATAGGGGATCTTCTGGCGACGGAGCTTGTCTCCAGCAACACACCTGCCCGGCAGGCATTCCTGTTGAACTTCGCCGCAATTTCTAGCAGCACGACAATCAAATTTACAGATAATCCAACCAATAACACTTATAACGCAGACGGTGGCATCGACAATGTTTCGGTGACGGCATCCGTCCCGGAGCCTGGGTCACTGGCGCTCCTGTGCCTCGGGGCGGCAGGCGTTGTGACTGCCCGGCGTCGGGGACGCAAGGCGGCGTGAACGCCCCGGCTCGGCGATGCCGGCACCTCGTTTAATTTCTACCCCCGGCGGCGCGTCTTGCATCCGCCGGGGTTCGTGCCGGAAAGCCTAAGGGCGATACAACACGCTTTTCAGAACGATCAACCTTGCGTCGCCGATGCTTAAATGAACGGTTCCCTTGCGCGGATAAATGCCTCAATCGTGACCGCGATTATCCCGACCGCGATGCCGCAAGCACGCTGAACCGGCTAAACCGGCAACGTCACCACCACCCGCAACCCGCCCGATGGCCGATTTTCGAGCTTAACATCCCCGCCATGGGCGCGCAGGATGTTGCGGGCGATGGTCAGGCCCAGCCCGGTGCCGCCGGTCTCACGGTTGCGACTCGGCTCGAGGCGTAGGAAGGCCTGGAACACGTCTTCAAGCTTGGCATCGGCAATGCCCGGACCGTCATCATCGACCAACAGGGTCACCAGGCCATTGCGCACCGGCGCCAAGCTTACCCGGGCCAAACCGCCATAGTTCAGGGCGTTTTGTACCAAATTGACGATCGCCCGCTTAAGCGCCAGCGGGCGTGCATGGATCGGCAGGCTGTCGGGCCCGGTATAGGTCAGATGCTCGGCATGATCGGGAAAAGTATCCGACAGCTCATCAAGCAAGGTGCGCAGCAAGGCAACCAGATCAACCCTGGTGGCAGGTTCATCGGCGGTGATGTCGCGGCCAACCGCTAGGGTAGCCGACACCATGGCCTGCAATTCGTCGAGATCGTTCAGCATCCTTGCACGCAGATCATCATCATCAACAAATTCGGCACGCAGTTTCAACCGGGTGATCGGGGTGCGCAGATCATGGCCGATGGCGGTCAGCATGAACGTGCGGTCCTGCACGAAGCGGCGAATGCGGAGCGCCATGGTATTGAAGGCCATGGCCGCGGCCGCAATTTCAGTCGGCCCCTCCTGCGATAAAGGCGGCGCGTTGACATCGCGACCCAACACCTCCGCTGCTGCCGCCAGAGTGCCTATGGGAGCGATCCTCCGCCGCACCGCCCATACGCTTAGCACCGTCGCTACCACCGCCATCAACAAGAACGCTGCCAGGAAATTGTTGGATTGCCAGGGGCGTGGCGTCGGCAGATCGATGTCCATGTTGAGCCAAAGTCGGTCTTCCATGCGAAAGCCGATCACGAAGCGTTGGCTCTGCGGCCCGCCCAGGATCGCGATTTCACGTGGGCGCTGTTCCTGCGGCAACGGCACCAACAGCATATCGGCGCGAAACTGGCGCTGCATGGCAGCCGCGGTGTAGGCCAGTTCGGTCACCGGCGGGTCGGCTTGCAGACGGGCCGACACACCACCATCCTGTTCAGCCGTTGCCAAGGCCGCGCGGCGGCCGTCCGGGCTTGAAAGCGACACAACACGGTATAGGCTGATGGCGCGCACCGCCGCATCGCGCTGCATGGCCAAGGTCAGCAAATCCATCCGATCCAAGGCGTAAATGGCCAGCCCAGCCGCCTGCACCAGTGTCAGGCTGGCGGCCAGCACCAGTGCTGTTCGGCCTGCCAGGCTATTCGGCCACACCCCTGCCACCCCGAACCTGACGCTGCGGCGGGCAATTTCAACCATCGCGGCGCGCCAAGGTTTGGTCGTCTGGTCGCTCATCCCGGCGCCGCACCCGTCACGCGGGCTTGATCATTGGCGCATTACTTCGGCGGCCAGCACATACCCACCGCCACGAACTGTCTTGATCAGTTGCGCGTGCCGGCCATCATCTTCCAGCTTGCGCCGCAACCGGCTGATGGCCACGTCGATCGCCCGATCAAACGGGCCGGTCTGGCGACCATGAAGCAGATCCATCAGCATGTCGCGGGTCAGCACCTGGTTGGCACGTTCGACCAGGATCACCAGGAGTTCATATTCGCCGCCGGTCAGCGGCGTTTCCACCTCGTCCGGGCTCAACAACCGTCGGCGCGACAATTCGAGCACCCAGCCACCAAAGCTGAGCTTGTTGAATTTGCCTTCGCCTTGATTTTGCACTGCATCGCCCGCCCGCCGCATCACCGCGCGGATCCGTGCCAGCAATTCGCGCGGGTTGAACGGCTTGGCCAGATAATCGTCAGCGCCCAGCTCAAGCCCGACGATCCGGTCAATTTCCTCACCCAGGGCGGCCAACATCACGATCGGGATATCGGACTGGCTGCGCAATACCTTGGCAAAATCTAACCCGCTTTCACCAGGCAGCATAAGATCGAGCACGACGAGTTGAAACTGCGTCGCACTCAGCGCCTTGCGCGCTTCGGCGGCATCGCGCACGGTCGTGACATGAAAATTCTCCCGCTCCAGGAACCGTGCCAGAAGATCGCGGATTTCACGATCGTCATCGACAACGAGAATATGGGGCGGCGTGGCCTGGGCAGGCAGGCGGGCGCTTGGAAGAGAAAAACCTTGCATCATCCCGCTATCCTAGTCAGGAACCGACCGAGTTGAAACAGTTACTTCGTGCCACGATCGGCAGCACATGATCGGGTTTCCGTATCCGCCGCCTGCGGCGATTGAAGGGCTACGCCAGCTCGTGGCCGCCGATCCCGACCTGGCAGGAATTATCCCAGCGGCCGGTCCCCTGCCCTGGCGGGTGCGGCCGATCGGCTTTCCCGGCCTGTTGCAAGCAATTGTTGGCCAACAGATCAGCAATGCCGCCGCGGCAGCCATCTGGCGTAGGTTGCAAGCCGTGCCCGGTGCGCTCGACCCGGTGCAGCTGCTGACCTTCGACGCCAGCATTTTGCAGGGCGCGGGCCTGTCACGCCCTAAGGTCGCGCACGCGTTCTCGCTCGCCGAGGCTTTTGCCAGCGGTCATCTGGCGGCCGACGCGCTGGCGTTGATGGAGGACGAGGCCGCGATC
>JACMOQ010000313.1 GCA_014377905.1 Acetobacteraceae bacterium
CATCGGCCGTTGCCGCCGGCAAGGTGTCGCTGTCGGCCGCGCGCGGCAAGCCGATGCCGCTGGGCTGGGTGGTCGATAAGGACGGCAACCCCACCACCGATCCTGCGGCGCTCAAAAACGGCGGCGCGCTGCTGCCGTTGGGGGGCACCGAGGGCTACAAAGGCACCGGATTGGCGGTGATCGTCGAAATCCTCTGCGGGTTGCTCACCGGATTGGGCTTCGGTGTTGAGCCCACCGGCCGGCACAACGATGGCTGCTTCATGGCGGTCTTCAATGTCGAGGCATTCCGCCCGCTGGAGCGTTTCAAGGAAGAAGTCGGTGAATTCGCCGCCTACCTCAAATCCACCCCGCCCAGCGCCGGCAGCCCGGGCGTGTTCTATCCGGGAGAGATCGAATACCTCACCGAGCAGGATCGCCGCGCCAACGGGGTCGATGTCGAGGACGCCACCTGGAAAAAACTCGCCGAACTCGCCGCCGGTTACGGCCTGTCAGAGCGGCTGGGCCTTTGACCCTGAAGGCTTTATCCCCTGTGCAGGCAACATCGCTTCAGCGGAAGCAACTCTTGAAGCTGGCCTGCGGGCGGACATCGGCACGGCGCACGCGGATGATCGCGGCGGCATGCTCACGGAAATGGGCGTTCAGCATGCTGCGACGTTGTGCGATCGGCGTGCCGACGCGCAGCATGTCAACCAGACCGGCGCTCATCACGAACGCTACTCCCAAGCACAGAAGTTGGACTGCGGGCGGGGCCACCAGGAACAAACAAGCCAGCGTGGCCAGCAGGAAAGCGCGCATGAACATCTCCGGTTGGCTATAATGAACCAGAGGGGTGCAACCTCCATGCCACTATTGACCGGCTTAGATACGCAGGAATTGGTGGCCTGCCGCTCAGTTTTTTGCATTTTGCATCGCAATAAGCAGCGCAGTCTTGCGAGATGCAAAGGATGACGGACAGATGAGCTGGACCAGCGCCGAACTGCGTGACTATGCGATTTATCTCGGCCTCCGCGCCTTGCCGATCGATGCGTGCTCGGCTTTGGGCGCGATGATGGGACGCGGCAGGCTCGGCCGGCTGATCCGCCCACAGGCCGAGGCGCGGGGCAGGGCGGCGATGGCGTTGCTGCGCCCCGACCTCGCAGCGCCTGACCGGATCGAGGCCAGCACCCTGCGTTTGTGGAGCAACCTTGGCCGGATTTTCTGCGAATTCGCGGTGTTGCCAAAAATCCTTGCGGCCGGGCGGGCGGTGGTGTCCGATCCTGCCCTGCTTGATCGGATCTATGCCGATCAGCGGCCGAGCATTTTTTGCTTTGTCCATACCGGCAACTGGGAGGTCATCGGCGCGCAGATGGCCACCCATCCGCGGATTTATCCCGGCCGGCCGCTCGCCGGGATTGTGATGCCACCGGGCAGCCGCGCCCATGCTCGGATCGCCGCCAATCAGCGTGCCCACATGCCGGTGGACCTGATCCCGATGGATGGCAAGGTCTGGCATCGGCTGGCTGAAACCTTGCGCCAGCCAAGCGGGGTGGTATGGCTCGCTGTCGATGAAATTGTCGATGGCGTGGTGATGGCGCCGCATTTTGGCCGACGGCTGAAACCCAACGGCAACATGGCCAAGATCGTTCGCCTGGCCGCTGCCACCGGGGCCCGGGTGGTGCCGATCTACAGTGAACGGCGGGGGGGGGCAAACTTCGTCTCCCACATCCTGCCGGCGCTTGACATCCCGACCGGGCGGCTCGGGCCCGACGGCGTGCTGGCGCAGGTTGCCCGGCTGGATGCGATATTTGGCCCGATCGTGCGCGCCCATCTCGACCAATGGTTTTGGACGGTGGATCTGGCATCGTCGCCGGATGATCCGATCACTGGCTGATCGGCGGTCACGCATTGCGTGCAGGTAATGAGGGGATGGAGCTTGCGCCGGATACCGCCTAATGATGCCGCTCGTTCGCCAGTGATCGGCGATCAACCTTCGAGGGAGTGCTCCCGGCTATGACCATATCCATGCTCAGAAAGACGGCGCTGCTGGCAGCCG
>JACMOQ010000314.1 GCA_014377905.1 Acetobacteraceae bacterium
GCTCCGCGTCGCCAATCTCGAAATGGATCTGATCAAGCGCACGGTCACGCGCGGCGGCCAGCGCATCGAGCTTCAGGCGCAGGAGTTCAAGCTGCTCGAATACCTGATGCGCCATGAAGGCCAGGTCGTCACGCGCACGATGCTGCTGGAGAATGTCTGGTCGTTCCATTTCGATCCGCAGACCAACGTGATCGAAAGCCACATGAGCCGGCTGCGCGCCAAGGTCGATCGCGGATTCGCGACGGTGCTGATCCATACGATCCGCGGGTCGGGATATCGCCTCGATGCCGCTTTTTAGGACCATCCGCAGCGGGCCGTTCCGGCTGGCGCTGCTGTTTGCCGCGATCTTTGCGGTCGGTTCGATCGTGCTGGTCGTGGCGGTCGAAGCGGCGGTGGCGGCTTATGCCCAGCAGGTCACGTCCGACGCGTTGACCAATGAATCGGCACGACTGGCAACAATCGACCGCCGCGCTGGAACGGAGGGCGTTGCCGCCGCAGTTCGCGATCGGGCCGCAACGCGGCAACGGACGTTTCGCTATCTTCTTCTAGACCGCACCGGCCAGCTAATTGCGGGTGACTTGCCACAATCGGCGAGCCGGCTTGGCTGGTCGACCGCGATCGTTGCTGAGCAAGCAATTGCCGGGGAAATTCCGGACGAACCTGGACCGATCAAAACTTATGGATCGAAATTGGCGAGTGGCGCGCGCTTAGTCATCGGATCGGACACCTATGACGTGCAGGAATTGCGCGAATGGCTTGATGCGGTCGCGCTGTGGAGCGGGCTCGGCATCACCGTTCTCGCACTGATCGCGGGCTATGTGATAGCTGCGATTTTTACGCGACGGCTTGAGCGGCTCAATGGTGCGATCAACACCATCATGGCCGGGCGGCTCGACCAGCGCGTGCCGGTGATTGGCATGGATGAAGAGTTCGACCGGCTGTCGGCGAACCTCAACCGGCTGCTCGATCGCATCGAAGTACTGATGACGGGCGTTCGGCAAGTCTCGACCGATATCGCACATGATCTGCGCACGCCGATTACTCGTCTCCGGCAATACCTCGAAAGCGCGATCGCTGAGGGCAATACTCCGGTGCCGCAGCGCTTCATCAAAGATGCCTTGGCGCAGATCGACGCAATCATGGCGATCTTCGGCGCGCTCCTGCGTATCGGCACCATCGAGGCTGGTGCGGGGCGGGCACGGTTCCAGTCGGTCGATCTGAGCGAGGTCATGCAACGTGTCCTGCTCGCCTATCAACCGGTGGCTGAAGACGGGGCCCAAACCCTCACAGGCTCGATCGACAGTGGAATCGTGATCCAGGGCGACGCCGACCTGCTCGCCCAGGTGTTCACTAACCTGATCGAAAATGCGCTGGTGCATACGCCGCCGGGTACATCGATCGCGCTATCGCTTCGTGCAGAAGGCGGCGCAATCGTTGCTGAGGTGAGCGATAACGGGCCCGGCGTCCCCATCGCAGAGCGCGAAAATGTGCTCAAGCGGTTTTATCGACTTGACCCCAGCCGCACAAATACCGGTGCCGGGCTCGGACTTGCTCTCGTCGCTGCCATTGCCGAACTTCACAATGCGCGGTTAGACATCGTCGATGATGGTCCGGGATTACATGTTAGGCTCGTTTGGTAGAAGTAATGTCAACCCCGTCAAGCCTGGGCCATTAATGGCGACCTCATCGAAATTCGGCCTCAAATGCAGGCGGACAACAGCCCATTCACCGCGCATCTGCTGGTAGAGATCACCAGCAAGCTATTCCGCCTTGGGGAGGGATGAACACTACGTCCGCGCGGGACCCCGGCAACCCCCATTTGTCCGGCCGAGTTGCACGGCGTTGCCGGCTGCCCGCACCACCCGTAAAATGGAAGTTTCCCTTCGGTTTCGCCTGCGGTGCCGTCGCCCCTCAATCGCGGACTGCCCTCCAGTTCATCCCGGTGGGATTGGCCCGCTGGAGACACCTGGATGTTGGCCGGCGCGGAGCCTTCTCCGCTGGATGGGCCAGCAATCAATACGATCCGGACGCTCGCCATGGATGTAGTCGAAAAGGCGGCATCTGGCCATCCGGGTTATGGCTGCGTCATGGACGAAGACGAGTTCGCGCTGCGCATCGAAGCATTTGATGAAGCCAATGACGGCGGAGTTGGCTGGTACAAGGACAATGGTGCTTACCACCTATACCTGCTGGCAACCGAAGCGCCGATCGCGCGCCTCAAGCCAACGGGCACAGATGACGGGGTCAGAATCGCCTACTGGTCACATCGACGAAAATGGGAAGACATCGAAATGGAAATTGCCGTCTTGAACAGGCCCTCCTCCTGGATCTGGTGAAGGAGCTCCTCCTGCGACGTCTCGATATCACCTAGCGGGAGAAACGGGGCGCTGCCCAC
>JACMOQ010000315.1 GCA_014377905.1 Acetobacteraceae bacterium
CGAAAGCCTGAACCACCACCTGGTCATGCATGACCGCGAGCGGGCCGGGCGCGAGGCCAGTCCCTCGGCGGCGGTGATCGACAGCCAAAGCGTCAAGACCACGGAAAGCGGCGGCCCGCGGGGCTACGACGCGGGCAAGAAAATCAAGGGTCGCAAGCGTCATGCGATGGTCGATACCGATGGGCGCGGCTTGGTGCTGCATGCCCATCCTGCCTCGATCCAGGACCGTGATGGCGCACCGCCTCTGCTGCGTGCCTCGCGCCGTCGCTGGGCATTTGTCGAACTCTGCTTCGCCGATAGCGGCTACGCCGGGGACCGCGTAGCCAACGCCAGCCGCATTCGCGTCGAGATTGTCCGGAAGCTCAAAGGCCAGGTCGGTTTCACCGTCCACGCCAGGCGATGGGTGGTCGAGCGCTTCTTCGCGTGGATCAACCGCAACCGCCGCCTGGCCAAGGATTTCGAGGCATCCATCGCTTCCGCCGAAGCCTTCCTCTACGCCGCCTCCGTCATGCTCCTGCTGCGACGTAGCGCTCGTTGCGGGTGAGATTCGAAACGGACTCTTAGTCAGCAGCTTGCCGTTGCAACGCGACCGTAATAAGCAAATTAACGGGCGGTTGGTTTCCTGTTTTTAGCAATTCGACCTACTCGACGTCCGATCGATCACTGGTCAGATTTGCAATCGCCTCCGCTGCATTGGGATCGAAGTGCCCGCATGTACCGTGTCCAAACTTTCATCGATGCCAGCCGAGGACTCTTTTATGAAGTATACCCTTCTTTTACCCGCTCTGGCGGCAACTCTCGGGATTTGCGCAGTTCCGGCCTTCGCGCAGCGCCAGTCGGCCGTTGGACCCGGCATCACACCACTCAGTGCGACCGGCAGCCTGGGTGGCGTCGACATGTCTGCATCTGGCATCACCGGCACGCTGGGTGTGGGCGTTCCCGGCGGCCCGGCTTTAGATATATTTACACTTAACAATCCGGTGATCGCTGGTTCGACGGCTGTCTCAACCGCAGCATCAAGCCAGGGTAACATCGTCTTCAATAGTGGCTCGACAGTTTTCGGTGCGATCGGCGTCACGCAGCCTGGCGGGCCCTTTCTGCTGAACATCAACGGCGGCAACACTGGGACAGCCGTCAACTTCCAGGGACCCGTCTACGCGACCACGCTGAATGTAACCGGCGCTGGCTCAGTCAATTTCAATAGCGGCAACACTAACATCGTCGCCACTAATTTTGCGGGGGATGGCGTTATCAGTTTGGCGCCGAACACAACGGTGATCGGCGCGCTGACCACCACGGTGGGCGCAAATACCGGCACCTTGTCACTCGGCTCGGCCAGCATCCTCAATGGGGCAGTGGGCGGGGCAGTCGGGCTGCGGTCCATCAATGTCGTGGGGGGCAGCAATACGGCGGGGGTTTCGGCCACCATCACCGGAGCGGCCAATGCTTATGCCTTCTCCCTCGGCACAAACACCCTCAATGTCGGCGGCGCGCTGACCATCGCCAACGGTGGGACGGGCGGCGTCGTCAACACGACGATTGCGAGTAACTCCGTCTACGGCAATATCCGTCCGGTAGGTGCCACGAATCTCGGCCCGTCGCTGCGGGTTAACGTGCTGGTGCCATCGACCACCCTGCTTACGGTCGGTTCGCAGTTCAACATTATCCAAACTGCGCCGGGCACGGTGCAGAGCGGCACCAACGGCAGTGTCGTGAACCTTACGATCCAGAATCCCACTAACCCGCTCTACAGCTTCGTCGCGGTGCCCGCGGCCGGGACAGTTGCAGGCCTCGTTACCATCCAGACCACCAACGTTCCTCTGCTGGTGCCGGTCACGCCACCAGCAGGCGTCGTCCTGCCTCCGACGCTGCCGGTTGCCGCTGCCGTGATTCCGGCGTTGTTGACCGCTGGCGTCGCATCGCCAAAGGGCGCGGGCCTGACGAACGATCTTATCAGCGTCCTGGCGCCGATCAACGCGCTGTCCGACCCTAGCGCGGTCGTGAACGCCGTTACGCAGCTGGCGCCTTCGGCCTCCAATCTTGCCGCGCCGCTGGTCACTTATCAGGGTACGCGACAGTTCCAGGCGTTATGGTTGCCGCGCCTCGACAACATCCTCTGCCTGCAGCCGGGCCAGACCGAGGATGAAACCGCGGCCTGCCGCACCAGCCAGCGACGCAACGGTGCTTGGATTACTGGCTTCGGCTATTCCGCAGGTCAGAACGCACAGGCGGCCTTCGTGGGCTACACGGCAAATGCCTTTGGCTTGATGCTCGGCTATGACGCGCAAATCGCCCCCAACACGCGGGCGGGCGTCGCTTTCGGCTATGGCCGCACCAACGTCACTGGACGGGTTTATGACTCGCGCACCAACTTTAATTCTTACGTGGGCACGGCCTACATCGGGCACGATCGCGGTCCGTGGTACGTTAACGCTGCGGCCTCGATCGGCTTCCATGACTATTCGGACCAGCGGTCGATAAACTTTTCAGGTGTAGGCCGCCGGGCGCAATCCACCGCGCTCGGGCAGGATTACACGCTTTTCGGCACGACCGGGTACAATTTCCAAGCTCAGGACTTTCGCATCACGCCGCTTGCTTCCTTGCAATACAGCCGCGTCAACCTGGGCAGCTTCAATGAGACGGGGGCTGGGGATCTGAACCTCAACATCCAATCACGTAGCTACGATTTTCTCGAATCTGGACTGGGTGTGAAAGTCGCACGGCCTTTTGTTCGAAACGAGATTTCCTTTACGCCGGAAGTGCATGCGCGCTGGCTGAACCAGCTTAGCAACCCGACGGTGACACAGACCGCGTCTTTCCAGGTGCCGGGCTCCGGCTCATTCCGGACGCCAGGATTCACCCCGGCCCGCGATACATTCAATGTGGGCGCCGGCATTACGCTGCTCTCATGCAACTGCACGGCGCGCGTCTGGTCGCTGGAAGCGGTGTATGATTATTATCACCGTACCGATGGCTATTCGGCGCACCAGGGCAGAATGCGCCTAGCTGCTCGGTTCTGAACAAGCATCTTGTTTCTAAGAGCCGATTTGGAAGAATATTGAGTCGGCCGAATTGGTTGTGATTCGCTGTTGCCATAATCGGTTCGCAGAGGCGACGGATGGCATGGACAGCGGAACACAGGTGGGCGCCGGATCGGCGGGGGCTACGTTACCCATCTGACCTGACGGACGCGGAATGGGAATCGGGGGCGCCCTTCATCCGCGGCGCCAAGCGAGGCGGCCGGCCACGTACGGCCAATGTGCGTGAAGTTATGAACGCGATTGTCCACGTGCTCTCGACCGGCTGCCAATGGCAGGCGCTGCCGAAGGATCTGTAGGCCAAAAGCACGGTCTGCGGCTATTTCTCTCGCTGGGAGTGGAAGCGGACCATCGCCCGCATCCATCACGCACTCTACGTCTCAATGCGCGTTAGCGGATTTGTTGCACCCTACTCATCCGACAGTCCGACTGCGTGAAGCCATCTCTCCGTAATTAATCAGTTTTCTTGACATCACATATTCGTGAGATCTATCTTGATTTTGAGTTTACCCCCCCCAGGCGAGTTCGCGAAAATGAAATTGCCCAGCACGCCTCGCTCCTGGATAAGATTGCAGTTAGCGCCTCCCACCACCCTCATCGTTTCAAAGGATTAGCCGATCCTAGGCGGACGCAGTGCTGCTCACTTTGCCCCCGATCTATCTTGCAAACGCTGCTCTTGTTTACTGATTAAAAACTTACCGGAGCTGACACGTCTTTTTATCGTGCAGTGCGGTAATTGCGGATTTCAAATGCGCCTAGACGGGGTTAGTAAAAGTTCTAGTTGGTCAATATCTGCAGTCGGTTTTCTGGATGAAGGCTTGCGCGAACTAGCGCGAAAGCTGCCCGAAGCCCCGTCGGTAGCAAACAAGTAGGCGATCTGACCACCTGACCTGGCGCCTAATCTGCTTCAGTTGCCCTAGACTAGTGCTGACGCCTACCTTTCTGCCCTCGAAGTCAGTCGAAATTTGGCCAGAGACCGTTTGCATCCAGTCGCGCCTCCTCCGCCAGTTCTGTAGCTTAAGTGCGGTTTTTTGGGTTAAAATTTAGAGGTTCCCACGTTGGTTCCCACATTATGTCTGGAACAGTTGGGGATGCTCTAGGCCTGAACAGGCCGCGCGCGGGGTTTTTGCCGCCGAGCATCGTTCAAGGACGCGCGCGAGTTTACCTTGACGTCACCACCTCCACGAACGATCCCGCTGGGCGCCCATCCGGCGGATGACACGTCCAGCACCGCAAGCCGATCGGAGGTTCCGCATCGCGCCACCAACGCCCACCGATCCGCTCAAACCGTCCGCAACAGTAGCACCAGTCTCCCGGCGC
>JACMOQ010000316.1 GCA_014377905.1 Acetobacteraceae bacterium
CGGTTGCACCATATCTGGCCGCAAGCCGTCAAACACTACCAGCAAGACCGGGTTGGACATCGGTTCATTCTCCTGAAAACTCGGCGTCCCTAGCCGGTGGATGGCGACAATGCGATGTCAGTATGATAACAATTGCCTGCCGCAATTGCACCCTTCCGATAACGCGGGCGGGGCTGCTAGGGTGACTTGTGCATAAAACCCGTCCCGACAAGGTTTCCTGATGACCGCGCTGTTCCTGCCGGCGATGGCGGCACTGGTGTCGGCGTTGCTGGCGCTCGCGGTGGCAAGTGCTGTGGCCGCGGATGGCAACCGGGCGCATCTGGCGGCAATGGGCAGCCTGGGAATTTGCGGCCTGGGGGTGATTCTATCGGCTGGTTTTCTGCTGACTGGCGGGCAGGCAGACGGCCTGACCATCGGCGTTGGCCTGCCGGGGCTGCCGCTTCATCTGGCGCTCGATGGGCTTTCCGGCGCGTTTCTGGTGCTGCTGATGCTGGCTGGCGCGGCGGCGAGTGCGGCGGCGCTTGATGATCACGGCGCCTATCGCGCCACCGCGCCATTCTTCCCGGCCTTTATCGCTGGCATGGCGCTAACCTTGCTAGCTGGTGACGGGTTCGCGCTGCTGCTCGGGTTCGAGGTGATGTCGATCGCCTCGTTCGCGCTGGTGCTGACCGACCATCGCACGCCCGAGGTTCGTTCTGCCGCGTTGCTTTATGTAGGTGTGGCGACGGTCGGGGCGGTGTGTCTGGTGGCGGCGCTCGGCCTGCTTTCGTTTGGCGGAGATTTCAGCTTTGCCGTGATCCGCGCGCATCCGCCGGAAGGCTGGCGGGCGACGTCGATCATGGTGCTGACGCTGATCGGCGCGGGGTCGAAGGCCGGCTTGGTGCCGCTGCATGTCTGGCTGCCGCCCGCCCATGCCGCAGCACCTGGCCATGTTTCGGCGCTGATGTCGGGAGCGATGACCAAGATCGCGCTTTATGTGCTGATCCGGTTGATGTTCGATTTGTGCGGGCCGGGGCAACCGATCTGGTGGGGGGCGCCGCTGGTGATTTTGGGCGCGGCGGGCGCGGTGCTCGGCGGATTGCGGGCCAATATGGAAGCTGACATCAAGACCGTGCTGGCCAGTTCCACGGTGGAGCATATCGGGTTGATTGCGGTTGGGCTGGGGGTGGCGCTGGCGGCGCGGTCGGCGGATCTGACCGGATTGGCGGCGCTGGCGTTTGGCGGGGCGCTGCTGCACGCGATGGCGCATGCGCTGTTCAAATCATTGCTGTTTCTGGCCGCCGGGGCGACGCAGCATGCCGCTGGCACACGGCGGCTCGATCGGCTCGGCGGGCTGATCGCGCGAATGCCGAAAACCACGGTCATGGTGCTGATTGGGGCCGCCGGGCTTGCCGCCCTGCCGCCGACCGGCGGATTTGCCGGTGAATGGAGCCTATTGCAGGCGGTGATCGCGGCACCAAGGATTGGCGGGCTGGGTTGGCAGATATTGATGTGCGTGGCTGCCGCGATGATGGCGCTGGCGGCGGCATTGGCGGCGTCGGCAGCGGTTCGGCTGATCGGGGTGGCCTGGCTCGGCCGGCCGCGATCGCCGCGCGCGGCTGGCGCTACCGATCCGGGCCGGCCGATGCTGGCAGCGCTTGCCGGGCTTGCAGGGTTGAGCATCGCGGTCGGGCTGTTCCCCGGCGCGGTGTTGGGGTTGCTGGCACCGACGATTGGCTTTGCGACCGGGGCTGGGCCGGGCGCCCATGCCGGGGCATTCATGATCGCGGCCCAAACCGATCAACCCGGATACGCTGCCCCCGCTATCGCAATTGTTCTGGGCCTGGCGGGCGCCGCAGTGTTCTTCGCCATTCGCCGCTGGACTGTGGCGGGCGAACGCCGCGCGCCGGCCTGGGATTGTGGCTTCGGCGCGCCGCCCGCGTGGCTGCCGTTTGGCGATCCGGCAACCCAGTATGGCGGGGCAAGCTTTGCCCAACCCTTGCGCCGCGCGCTCGGCGCCAGCCTGATGGCGGCGCGGGAGAAGGTCGATATGCCTGATCCCGGCGATTTGCGGCCAGCGAGCCTGACCGTGACG
>JACMOQ010000032.1 GCA_014377905.1 Acetobacteraceae bacterium
GACGCTGCGCACCATCGTCCTACCGCTGCTGGCGCCAGCGATTGGTGCCGGCGCCATCTTCGCCTTCACCATCAGCTTTGACGAGTTGATCGTGGCCCTGTTCATCGCCGGCCCCGAGCAGTTCACCCTGCCGCGGCAAATGCTGGCAAGCGCACGCGAATATCTCAGCCCGACCCTCGCCGTTGCCGCGGTTCTGGTCAGTCTTGCATCGTTGCTGCTGCTCGGGTTCTATGCTGTCCTGCAGCGCGGGCGTTGATTGGATTGCATCGCCATCAGCCACTTATGTATTTTGGCATGACCGCAAAAGGAGCCGAGATGACAGAGATCACCCGCCTGCATGACGCCGACCGCGCCCGGTGGGACGCGCTTTGGCTCGGCTATCTCACCTTCTACAAAACCAGCGAATCGGCTTCTGTTTATGATCGCTTATGGCGTCGGATCCAGACCGGCGAAGGGGTCTTTGCCTTTGGCGCCCGGGTGGATGGAAAACTGATCGGCATCGCGCATTATCTGTTCCTCGCCAATGTGCGTGGCGCCGATGCCTGCTACCTTAATGACCTGTTCGTCGATCCCGATCTGCGCGGTATCGGCGCTGGGCGCCTGCTGATTGAGGCTGTGGCCGCAGAGGCCAAAGCCCACGGTTGCAGCCGCTACTACTGGCAAACTCATGAAACCAACGTCGTCGCCCGCCAGCTCTACGACCGGCTGGCGACGTTCCACGGCTTCATTCGCTACGATTACCCGCTCGCCTAACCCGGCACGCCTTTGCTGGTCGAATATTCGAAATGCAAGGCGGTATCGGGGAAGACAATCGGATGAATGGCATGGGCCGCCATCGCCGCTTCCGAAAACCCTTGCAGGATCAGCTTCAGCTTGCCGTCATAGGTCGCGATATCGCCAATGGCGAAAATTCCCGCGATGTTGGTCGCGCAGGTCGCTGCAGTGACTGCGACATGATGGCGATCCAGCGCCAATCCCCAACCCGCAATCGGCCCAAGATCCATCGACAAGCCAAAAAACGGCAGCAGCACGTCAGCCAGGATGTGACGACGTGCACCATCAAGATCAACCAGTTCCACCGATTGCAAAACACCGTTGTCGCCATGCAGCGCGTGCAACTGGTAGGGCACCACCATCGCGACCTCACCCGCCGCCGCCGCCGCATCGAGCTGGGCGACGCTTTCCGGTGCCGCGCGAAATTTCGGCCGGCGGTGGACGAAATGGATTTCAGCGGCAACCCCGCGCAGGGCCAACGCCCAGTCCACCGCCGAGTCGCCACCGCCGGCAATCACCACCCGCTTGCCGCGCAAATCGTCGCGCCGACGCACGTAATATTGCACCGCGCCGGTCGCCTCGTAGGCCGCCAGCCCTTCCAGTGGCGGCCGGTTCGGGCCGAATGCGCCGGCCCCGGCCGCGACAATCACTGCCCGGGTCCGAATTTCATCGCCTCGATGCGTGGTCAAGACAAACGCCCCGACCTTCCCGGCAATTTTCTCCACCCGACGCCCCAGCAGACGCGGTGCGGCAAACGGGGCAATCTGGCTTTCCAGCCGCGTAATCAGATCGCCCGCCTCAATCGCCGGATGGCCGGGGATGTCGTAGATCGGCTTCTCTGGGTAGAGCGCACTGCACTGGCCGCCAACCTCGCCCAACGCATCGATCAGCACCGCGCGCAGCTTAAGCATGCCGAGTTCGAACACCGCGAACATCCCCACCGGTCCAGCGCCGATGATTGCAACATCGGTATCGATCACGTCAGCCATTACCGCTCCTCAGCGTTTCGAAGTCCCGCGTACGCCGGGGTGGGCGGCATGACAAGCACTCTGTCCGCCCGGGCGCAGCTGCGCCACAATGGAGGGATGGATATTCCGCTACCCGATCTCGCCGCAACTTTTGCCCTCGCCAACCGGGTGGCAGCACTGATGCGCCCTGGCGACGCCATCCTGCTGGAAGGCCCGTTGGGTGCCGGCAAGACCGAATTCGCCCGCGCTTTGCTGCGTGCGGCGACCGCAACCCCGACCCTTGAAGTCCCCAGCCCGACCTTCACCCTCATGCAAAGCTACGACACCCCGCGCGGTACGGTGCATCATTTCGACCTGTGGCGGCTGACCGGCCCGGCCGGGCTGATCGAACTGGGCTGGGACGATGCCCGTGACGATATTGTCCTGGTCGAATGGCCGGACCGGCTGGGGCATCTGGCACCGGATCGGGCGCTGACCATCCGGTTCGATCTCGACTTGGGGGACGCCCGGATCGCCCATCTTGATGGTTGGCCGGATCGGCGTCTGCCATGAACCTCGCGAGCATTCCCGCCAATGTCCCGTTTCTTGAAAGCCTCGCCACCGCCTGGCTCGCCGCCCATGCCGACCCGTCGCGCGGGCTGATCCTGCTGCCAACCCGCCGCGCCGCCCGCTCGCTCGCCGACGCGTTTCTGCGTGCCGGCAATGGGCGGCCAATGCTGCTGCCACGCATCACCGCCCTTGGCGCGCTGGATGAAACCCCGTTGGCGCTCGCCGGCGCCCTCGCCCTCCCCCCCGCCGTCGCGGCAGCCCCGCGCCTCGCCGGACTCGCCAAGCTGATCCTGCGCATGCCATCCGATCTTGGCGGGGCGACAACCATCGATCAGGCCTGGCGGCTCGCGGTCGAACTCGCCAAGCTGATGGACGAGGCCGATCGTGCCGAGCTC
>JACMOQ010000317.1 GCA_014377905.1 Acetobacteraceae bacterium
AGGCCTGGCCGATGGCGGCGGACTGCTGGTCGCCGGCGGTGCCGGTAATCGGCATTTCCCCGCCCCGGAGCGCCGTTGTGGCAAGGGGCCCGGCGCAATCGGTGATGGTCGGCAGAATCTCGCGCGGCACGCCGAACAGCGCCAGCAGACCCGCATCCCATTGGCAGGTCGCCAGGTCCATCAGCAGGGTGCGCGAGGCGTTGGTGGCATCTGTAATGTGGCGGGCGCCGGCCGAAAGTTTCCAGATCAGCCAGGATTCGACCGTGCCGACAAGCAAATGGCCGGCGGCCAGCGTGGTGGCCACCGCCTCCCAGTTGTCGATCGCCCAGCGGATCTTGGTGCCGGAAAAATACGGGTCAAGCAAAAGGCCGGTCTTGGCCTGCACCGCCGGTTCATGGCCGGCGGCTTTCAAGCGCGCGCAGGTGTCGGCGGTGCGGCGGTCCTGCCAGACGATTGCCGGGGCGACGGGTTCGCCGCTGGTCTTGTCCCAGAATACCATGGTTTCGCGCTGGTTGGTGATGCCGATGGCAGCGATTCGCGGCGCGCCAATGCTGTCGGCGACCTCGATCAGGCAATCGCGGCTGGCGCGCCAGATTTCGGCGGCGTCATGTTCCACCCAGCCGCTTTGCGGATAATGCTGGGTTATCGGCCGCCCGGCGCTGGCGACGATGTCACCGCCTTGCGAAAAGGCGATGGCGCGGGTGGATGTTGTGCCGGCATCGAGCACCAGGATCAGATCAGCTATCATGCCGCCTTCCCTAAACCGCGCGAGGCAAGTAGTTAAGCCCGATCAATGACAGATCCCGCCCCCTTTGACCGCCTTTTCGACGTTGCCATCATCGGCGGCGGGATCAACGGCGCCCGCATTGCCCGCGATGCGGCGGGCCGCGGCTTGTCGGTCGCGGTGATCGAGGCAGGCGATATCGGCGGCGCGACCTCCAGCGCGTCGACGAAACTGATCCACGGCGGGCTGCGCTACCTGGAATTCTATGCCTTTGGGCTGGTGCGCAAGGCGCTGGCCGAACGCGAGGTGCTGCTCGATATCGCGCCGCACATCAGCTGGCCGCAAAGCTTCATCCTGCCGCTTTCAAAGGGCGATCGGCCGGAATGGATGCTGCGGCTGGGCCTGCTGCTGTATGACAATCTGGCCCGCCGCAAGATCGTGCCGGGGTCGAAGCGCATCGACCTGCGGCAGGACCGTGCCGGCCGGGCGCTGGCACCGCGGTTCACCCGGGCGTTCCGTTATTGGGATGGCTGGGTCGATGATGCCCGGTTGGTGGTCGCCAATTTGCAGGATGCGGCGGCAAAGGGCGCCGCGATCCTGCCGCGAACGCGTGTCGAACAGGCGATGCACGACGGTGCGCAATGGACCTTGACGCTGAGCGATGGCCGCAGCCTTGCCGCCAGGCAGATCGTCAATGCCGCCGGGCCCTGGGCCGAGACCGTGGCGCGGACGGTGCTTGGCCGCAATGATTCGCCAGCGCTGCGGCTGGTGCAGGGCTCGCATATCGTCACGCGGCGCGTGCATTTGGGCCGCGATTCCTTCATGCTGCAACAGCCGGATGGCCGGATCATCTTCGTCATCCCCTATGAACGCGATTTTTCGCTGATCGGCACCACCGAGCGCGACATCGCCGCCCCCGAAGCGGCAGCGATCACCGAAGATGAAACCAATTATCTGCTCGAAGCTGCGAACCGGTACCTGTCACACCCATTGACGCGCGACGATGTCGTGCACCGTTTCGCCGGGGTGCGCCCGCTTATCCTTGAATGCGGCAAGGGTGACCGCGAGACGAGGCGTGATTTCCGTCTGGTCGAACACGCCGGCGTGCCGGCGTTGACGGTGGTTGGCGGCAAGATCACCACCTATCGCGTGCTGGCCGAGGATGTGATGAAGATCATCGCGCCGGGGACGAAGCCGTGGACGGCCAAGGCGCCGTTGCCCGGCAGCGACATCGAACGGCTTGGCGGTGAAACGGGGCAACAGGCCTTTGCCCGCTGGGTCGACAATCTGGTGGCGGCGCAGGAAAATTATGATCCAAAGCTGGTGAAGCGACTGGCGATTACCCTTGGAACCGCTGCGGAGCCCTTGTTGAACAATGGGCTTGGCCGCAACATCGGCGGCTTGTTCGAAGCCGAATTGCAGCATTATGTCGACCATGAGTGGGCGGCGAGCGCCGATGACGTGTTGTGGCGGCGGACCAAGATGGGCCTGCATATCGGCAGCGTCGGCCGCGCCGAAGTGGCGCAATGGTTTGGCGAGGCGACCGAGGCGGTGGTTGACGATGTGCCGTTGACGCACCGCTTTGCCACGCCCGGCAGTTGAGGCGCGGCGTCTAGTCCTGACGGGTCAATGCGCCGGATGGACCAGCGTTGCGTTGGCAGGGCGCGGCGTCACGCTGGTCGAACTGAGCGCGGCAATCGTCAGGCCGAGGACGACCAGCCCTGCCCCATAGGTCAGCCCCAGTCTTACGCCCGCCAGCCTCGCCCTCACACTCATCGTAACACCCCATCCGCTATCAACCATATACGCGGGCTAGGTTACAAAGTTGCGAGCGCCCCCAAAAAATTCAGGGTGTCGCGCAAATTAACCGCGCAGCACAGCTCGCCCGGCATAGCGGCCGCTGCTGCCCAGTTCTTCCTCGATGCGGATCAGCTGGTTGTACTTGGCCAGCCGGTCCGACCGCGCCAGGCTGCCGGTCTTGATCTGGCCGGTACCGCACGCCACGGCCAGGTCGGCGATGGTCGAATCCTCGGTTTCGCCTGACCGATGCGACATGACGCTGCGAGAGCCCGATCGGTGCGCCAGATCGACCGCCGCCAGCGTTTCGGTCAGGGTGCCGATCTGGTTGACCTTGACGAGCAGGGCATTGGCGAGGCCATCCTTGATCCCCTGCGCCAACCGCACCGGGTTGGTGACGAA
>JACMOQ010000318.1 GCA_014377905.1 Acetobacteraceae bacterium
ACCTGGGTTTTGTATTGCAGCTTGCGGAAAGCGGAGGAGTGGATGATGCGGTCGCGGTCGCGCTGCCATGGGCTGCGGGTCGGACTTTCCGGTTCCGGGTGCAGCCGGCCGCGCGAGGACTCGGCGCGAACGGCGTAGGGGGCGTGGTCCATACTCGGCGATTACACGCAACACGGAATTAAGGGAAGGAAGGTCTTCTTTTTGTGATCGAACCGGCGGAAAATATATCAGGCCAGCGACAACCTAAACCGGCGCCACATACCCGTCCCGCCTGGGATCGGCCCCACCGGTCATCGCCCCACTATCCGGATCGATGGCAATCCCCTGCATGCCACCAACCTGCATCGTCCAGTCGGCAACCAGTTCCGCGCCATGGCCGCGGGCGCACAACGCCGCCACGACCTCTGGCCGCGCCCGGCCCTCGACATTGACTAGGATGCCGTCGAGCAACCGCCCGCGTGGCGCCTCGATCGCGTCCTGAATGCCGAGACCAAAATCGAGGTGCTGGACCATGGTCTGCGTCTGGGTCTGGCAAATCCCGTAACTGCCCGGCGTGCCCAGTGCCAGCACGGGCTTGCCATCGGCACGCAGCGAAATCGTCGGCGCGGTGGGTAGCGCCAGCGGGCCGCCGGGTTTCAACGGGTTGGTGCCGCGCGGATCGACCTCGCCCCAATACAGAAAATTATTCATGCAGACGCCGGTGCCGGGAATGACCACGCCGCTGCCGAACAGCGCGCCAAGGCTTTGGGTAATGCAGACAACGTTGCCATCGCGATCGGCGACCGAGAATGATGTGGTGTGTTCCTTGTCCGGGTTATACGGCGTTGGCGCCACCCATTGCTCGGTTGGCCCTTCCACTTTCACCCCATCGCGCACCCGCGCCTGCAAGCGCGCGACGTTATCGGCCGACATGATCCGCGCCAGCATTTCGGGCTTGGGGTTGTTGTTGGCGATGCGCTCGCCAGCGGAGAGGCGGATGGCGCGGAAAACGATGTCGAGATGGTCGATGCCATTGCGTTCCAGCCGACCGAGATCGAAGCCTTCCAGCACGGCAAGCGTCAGCAGCAGTTGGAAGCCCTCGCAGGGCGGGGCAAGGGTGTTCACGCTGAGGCCGCGATAGGACACGGCGAGCGGGTCCTGCCAAATTGGGCGAACGCCGGCGAGGTCGGCCTCGGTCATGCAGCCGCCCAGCGCCTGGAGATGGGTAACCATCGCGCGCCCGAGCTTGCCGCCGTACAGATAACCAGGGCCGTCAGCGGCAATTGCCTCGTAGGTGCGGGCGAGATCGGGCTGGCGCAGCACCGCGCCCATTTTCACCTGGCCGGTGCCACCGGTGTAGACCCGCGCCCATTCGTCGTAGAACGGGAAGGCGCGCAAATTGGCCGCCTGGCTGTTGATGCCGTTGGTGTTAAAGCCGATCAGCGGAAACCCGTCGCGGGCGAGTGCTATTGCGGGGGCGAAAACCTGGGCCAGCGACATTTTGCCATGCGCGCGCACCAGTTCGCACCACCCAGCGAGATTGCCCGGCGTGCCGGCGGCGAACGGGCCGCGATAGACATCGTCCTGGGTGCGGAAGCGACCTTCGGGGAATTTTTCCGGCACGGTGGTAACGTAGTCAAGGCAGGTAACGCGCTTTTCAGCCGCGATGTAGCAAGTCGCCATGCCCATGCCGGCGAGGCCGGACATATA
>JACMOQ010000319.1 GCA_014377905.1 Acetobacteraceae bacterium
CCACATCACCTCCTGCAAAGTTCCATTGGCGAGCGCCTTGGCAAGCGCCGCATCATCGAAGGCCATCATTTGCGCCGCCAACAGCTTGAAGGCGGCAAGTTCGTCATCGCGGATATTGCTCTGTTCGTTCTTGGCAAAGCCGTGGACGAAAAACGCCCGCGTTCCGGCCCGAAACAGGATGATGGTACGAAACCCGCCAGATTTCCCCGCCCTTGGCCGGGCAATGCGCTGTTTGATCACCCCGCCACCCAAGTCGGCATCGATCAAACCGCGTGACGCGCTGCCGATTGCCTCACAAAGTGCCGTATCTGTCAGCCCCATCTTGCGGGCAAAGCGCGCGAACGGTTTATTCTTGAAAATCCGCACACGCTTCTACCCACCGATTAGGCTGCAATTTTTATAGCACTGAGTGTGATACACTGCAACCTGAAAATCGCTTGTTTCTCACCGTGCCCGCCGCGACGCGATCGCCGCCCCTTCGGCCAAGGCTTCGAACTTGGCCCAAACAATATCGGGATCGACCACGCCAAACCCGGCGAAGGTCGAAAACCCGCAATCAGTGCCGGCCATCACCCGGTCGGCGCCGACGATATCGACGTAACGATCAAGGCGCTGGGCGACCAATTCGGGGTGTTCGACAAAATTTGTTGTCGAATCTAGGCATCCGGGGATCAGCACCAGATCGTCGGGTATTTTCGCATCGCGCCACACCGCCCATTCATGGGCGTGACGCGGATTGGCGCCTTCGAACAGCAGGGCGCCGGGCTTGGCCTTCAGCAATTCGGGCAGCACCGCTGCCATGCCAATGTCCCGCGTATGCGGGCCTTCGTAATTGCCCCAGCAGATATGCATGCGCACCCGGTCACGCGGGATGTTGCGCAGCGCGGTGTTGATCGCCTCGACATGGATTGCGAAGCGGCGGAGGAAGCCGGCCTCGTCCAGGTCCTTGTACATCATGTGTCGGCCCAGCCCGAGATCGGGGGCGTCGATTTGCAGGATCAGGCCGGATGCGACGATGGCCTCGTATTCGGCGCGCATGGCCTCGGCGAGGTCGAACAGATAATCGTCCAGTTTGGCGTGGTAATCGGATGGCTGAAACAGCGCGATGACGCCGGGGCTGGCGGAATTCATGAAGCCTTCACTGTAACCGGCCGCCGCCATGCCGGCCTGCATGGCGGCGATGTCCTTTTCCAGCGGCGCCATTGATTTCACCGCGATCGGCCCGACGCAGCGCGGCCGGCGATAAGCGGGGGTGCCGCCGGCTTTGGCAAGGCGATCGAGAAAAACTGGAAAATCAATCAGATCCTGCGGTGGCGAGCGCGGGCTGTCGCCCTCGAACCCGGTCAGCCGGTCCTTGATATAAGTCGCGTAGGATATCTTGGAAGTTTCGCCATCGGACGGAATATCGATCCCGGCCTGTTTCTGGCGCGCCAGGATGGCCGCGGTGCCCTCGGTCATGAAGCGGTCGTAGCTGGCAGGATCGAAGGGCAGTCCCTTTTCATGGCCGAACAGCAAATCGGCGACCAGGGCGGAGCGGGGCAACGAGCCGACATGGGTGGTGCGGATATGGGTCATGGCGGTGGCTCCGTTGCAAGTGTGCGGAAATATGCAATGGCGGGTTTCGACGGGAAGGGTCAAGGTGGTCGGCGAAAAACCTTGCAAAGCTTGATGGAATATGTTAGTTAATTCAACATGAATACTTCACCCGTTTTCCCACCCCTATCTATTGCCGCGCCGGAGCTGGTGCGTCGGCTTGGCCAGATTCTGGCAGAGCTGGCGGCGGTGGTGGCGGCGCGGTTTTTGCGCCGGCCGCATCTGATGGGGTTGACAGTGCTGCTGTGGAGCCGGCTCAGCCGGGCGGCACAAAGGTTCGGGCGGGTGATGACGCGGCCGCGCAAACAGCGATCGCCGCGCACCGATCGTCGGGTTTATCGGACGCGGTCGGCGGCGGGTTTGCCGCAGGGGCGCGGCTGGCTGGTGCGCGAATTGGGGTATGAGGCAGTGGCGTTCGGGTGCCAGTTGGAGGCGCTGCTGGCTGAACCGGCGATGCAGGCGGCGCTGGTGGCGCGGCCCGCGGCTGGGCGAATATTGCGCCCGCTGTGTCGGATGCTGGGGGTCCCGTTCTCGGCACTGCCGCCGGTTGTGGTGCAAGTCCTGGCAGCCTCGGTGCCAATCGCCGTTGATCCAGCTGCCCCGGCTTCAATTACGCCAAACTGCCCGGACGCCGTCAACGCCGGGGCTTTGCGCTTGGCCGAAGCCCGAAGCAGCCGGCGCGGGTTGGTGGGAAGAAAATTGCCGGATGGCTAGGGCAGGCGGCTAGTGGCGTTGGCAGTGGTGCGTCCAATTTGTTACGATATCGTAATAAAATGTCTGTCAATTCATGGCCAAGCTGCAAGCGCAAGGTTGTGTGACGACCGCAGGCGCCTCCCCGGCATCCGTTTCAACCGAGAAATTCATTTGCGCTTGCACCAGCCTGTGCCTAGGCTTCGAGTTGGGAAACGCGGACGACGCCAATACCTGCCGTGCGATGGCAAAATCGTGTGGGCATCAACGACAAGGGCAACCTTGCAAGGGAGCGAGCTATGACCGGAATATCACGGAGACACATGGTTGCCGGCAGCGGCGCGTTAGCGATGACAGCGGCTTCCGCCCGAGCGTTGGCCGAAACCGTCGGGGTTACCAAAACCGAGATCAAGATCGGCAACACCAGCGCCTATAGCGGCCCGGCATCGGCCTACAGCACTGGCGCCAAGTCGTTCATCGCGTTTTTCGACATGATCAACGAACAGGGCGGCGTCAACGGCCGCAAGATCAAGATCATTACCCTCGATGATGGCTATGTGCCGTCCAAGACCGTTGAAGTTGTGCGGCGCTTGGTGGAACAGGACCAGGTTGCCTTCATCGCCGCGCCATTGGGCACTGCGCCAAATTCGGCGATCCAGAAATATCTCAACCAGAAAAAAGTGCCGCAGCTTTTTCTGGCATCGGGCGCCGATAAATTCGCCGATCCGCAGAATTTCCCGTGGACGATTGGCTGGGCACCATCCTATCGCACCGAGGGCCAGATTTACGCCAAATACATCATGCGCGAGAGGCCGAACGCCAAGATCGGGGTCATTTACCAAAACGATGACCTTGGCAAGGATTATGTCCTGGGTCTGAAGGATGTTTTCGGCAAGGATTACGACAAAAAAGTCATCAAGCAGGTATCCTACGAAGTCACCGACCCGACCGTCGACAGCCAGGTGCTGACCCTAAAGGATAGCGGCGCTGATGCGCTGGTCAGCGCTTGTACGCCAAAATTTGCCGCCCAACTGATCCGCCGCGCCTATGACATTGCCTGGCAACCGCTGCATTGCATGAGCAATGTTTCGGCGTCGGTCGGCACGGTAATGAAGCCGGCCGGTCCTGAAAAAGGCATTGGCATTATCACCTCTGCCTATATCAAGGATGCTTCCGACCCGGCCTGGAAGGATGACCCCGGCGTTATCGAGTTCAAGGCGTTCAGCGCGAAATACAATCCGACCGCCGATATGGGCGATTCGAGCAACGTCGTCGGCTACGGCTACGCCATCACCACTTTGCAGGTTCTGCAACAATGCGGTGAAGATCTGTCGCGTGAAAACATCATGCGCCAGGCAGCCAATATACGGGATCTCGATCCGAAAATTCTGTTCCCTGGCATCATGATCAACACCAGCCCGACCAATTTCCGGCCGATCCGGAAAATGCAGTTGACCCGTTGGAACGGCACTATCTGGGAGATCTTCGGCGAACTTCTGGAAGGCGCACCGGTCTGATATCGGACATGCTGGCATTGCCGCCCCCGTGTTTGGGGGCGGCAATGCTCGAGATTTTCAAATCGTCCGTTCGCGGTGCTGCTGGGCTGCGAGTGACAGCGTGGCGGTGGGGATGGCCTCAAGGCGATCGAGTTCAATCGGTTCCCCCGTATCGGTACAAATTCCGTAGCTGTCGGAAGCGATCCGCTCCAGTGCGTGGTCAACCTCCTGCACCATTTGCTCAACCCTGGTCCGGTTGATATCGACGATATCACGATCGGTTTCGGCGCTGGCGTGATCAGTCTGGTCGCCGTCACGGTCTGGCTCGGTTGGCGTGGCCCGGGTGAGGGCGGCCAGTTCGGCGTGCAGTTCGATACGTTGTGCTAGCAGTTTCTGGCGAAAATGCTCGCGTTTTTTTGGGGTCATGGCGGGATCCTTTCGGCCTGGATTAACACGACATTCACCCCGATGGGTTATTGTCCGCAATGATCCAGGTCAACCCGACGGGATGATCAGATGTCCGATCCCCGCGACGCCCGGCGATCCGGGCGCGGCAGGCGGATTTCGATCTCGTCCGGTAGGAGCGAAGCGGCCGGCAATGTGGCGCCAGGGACGAGGGGTATCAGTTGGCTAACCGGTCCCAGCAGGCAGGTCACGGCCCCAATCGAGCAGGCATTGGCGCGATAGAGACTTTCCGGACCCGACAAACTGGTCGTGGTGGTCGTCGCATTCTGGTTGCCAATTGTGCCAACCGACCCGCTGAGATCGGTGCCGCTGCCGCGCCCAACCACGACCAGCCCGCCGACGGAGGCATTACCGGCGATGGTGCCGGCGGGGTTGAACACGATCAGATCCGTGCTCGGCGCCACCAGATCGTTCAACACGATTGAGCCGCCGACCGCCGGCAGAGAAATACGTACCGTTGCGATGGTGCCGTTGCTCGACGATATTGTCGAAATGCCGACTTGTTGGAACGCGGCGTTGCCCTGCGCGTCGGCTGCAACCGATAAGGTGCTGCCAATATTGGTATCGATCGCCCCGGTTGATTGCGCACGCCCGACTCCGAGGGTGACGATGTTGCCGGCGAGGACCAGCGATCCGGTGGCGCTGATGTTGAAGAACTCGGACTTCACCTCGCCCTGGATGATGAGCGGGGCGGCATTGTCGAGCAGCAGCACGCTGCCATCGAGGGCAAAATCGCCTAGAGTGTGGATGTTAGATTTGGGGCCGAAATTCGCGAGATGCACCGCATGTCCGGTCAGTGTGCCAACGTTGAAACTGCCCCCGCTACGCACGATGTTTCCGGAGATGAAGAGCGCCAGAGTTCCGGACACCGAAACGTCGCCGGTGA
>JACMOQ010000320.1 GCA_014377905.1 Acetobacteraceae bacterium
AGCACATCATGGGGGATTGAAAGCGCCAGGGCAGGTATGCCACATCCTGCACATGGCTGATTTCATCCGCGAAATACCAGACGGCGATAACCGCGAGCGGGCGGTTTGCCGCGACTGCGGCCATGTTGACTATCAGAACCCCAAAATCGTCGCCGGCGCCGTTGTTGTCCACGAGGGAAAAATTCTGTTGTGCCGCCGTGCCATCGAGCCGCGGCGCGATTATTGGACCTTGCCGGCGGGCTACATGGAGCTTGGCGAAACCGTTGAGGAAGGCGCCCGGCGCGAAGCGCTTGAGGAGGCTGAGGCGGATATTACGCTGGAAGGCATTCTGGCGATTTATTCGATCAGCCGCATCGGCCAGGTCCAGTTCATGTTCCGCGCCCGCTTCACCAACGCGCCGGTTTTTAGCGCGGGGGTCGAAAGTCTGGAAGTTGGGCTGTTCGCCTGGGATGATATTCCGTGGGACCGGCTCGCATTCCCGACGGTTCGCTGGGCGCTGGAGGCATGGCGGGCCAACCCGACCGGATTGCTTGGCGCGCCATTGGGCAATCCAGCCTCCGACCCGCGCGGCACCGGCCGATCAGGCGCGACATGAAAGCGCGGATTGCTTTGCTTGCAGCGATGCTGACCGGGTTCGCCCCGATGTTGGCGGCCGCAACGGTTGAGCCAGCGTATAAGGTCATGCCCGGTCGGTTGCCAGTTCTGCCAGGGCAAACCCGCCTTCCGTTAGGGGGGAGGGATCTAGCACCAGTGCCGAATTACGACCTCGATGCGCCGCGAGATCGTGCCGATGGGCGGGCTCGGGTGGAAGCCGGCGTTATCGATCGTGATGGACGGCGGCGCCCCGATCTTGGGGAGTTCGGGATGGGGTCGGGGTATTCGCAGTTGCTGGAACGCAAGTCGCGGCCGCAGTCCGGGTTGGGCAGTATGCTCGCCCCGAGTGTCATCCTGCGGGTGCCGCTGAATTAGTTGGCTTGCCTGTTCGATCAGATAAAGATGATCGTGAAAATAAGGCTTTAGTGCTGCCAGATCACCTCGGACGGGCCGTCGGCGTGCGGGTCGCACTGCAATATCTGGCCGTTCACCGCATGGGTCCCGGTCATGGCCAGGATGAAGCCCCAATGGCTGACAACCAGCGTGGTTTCCTGATCGGGCAAGGCGGCCATTTCGGCACGGAACAGGGCCGCGCGCGCCATGACCTGATCGGCGGGTTCTTCGACCGCCGGCCACCATGCCTCACCAATATGGGCGAAATCATGCTCGGGCCACACCGACGCCAGCGCGGTCGCCGGGCGGCCAACATCGCACGCCAGCCCGTAGCGTTCGCGGACCAGCGGGTGGATCTGCAAGCGCATCGCCCGCGAACGCGCAATCGGGGCGGCGGTTTGCATGGTGCGGGTATAAGGGGAGGCGATGATGCGGGTGATTTTCTGCCCGATCAGCGCTTCGGCGGCATGGCGCGCCTGGACATGGCCAAGCGGCGTGAGCTTGGGATCGATGATGCCAGGATCGCGCCCGAGTGCTGCCATATGTAGGTTGAATTCGCTTTGGCCGTGGCGGAGCAGGATCATGGCGCCGAATTAACCCCAGCAGCGGCCGGACGCAACCATGGCTGGCGGATAGGACGTTGTGAAACCGTGCGCGCACGCTTATGTCTTACCGATCGTAATCAGATTAGCCCGCTTGGCGGGTGTGGGAGTGCTGGATGGGCGCCGCGGGCGACTTTCCGATAGACCTCGTCATCCTAGGCGGGGTAGCGTTGTTCCTGATCCTCCGCCTGCGCAGCATTTTGGGCCGGCGCGAAGGCTTCGAACGGCCAGTCGATGGCCAGGGCGGCGAAGTGCGGGCACCGGAAGCGGCGTCGATCCGCCCGACTGAGCCTGGCCGCGCGCCAGGCCCCGAGACTGCCCGGATATTGCCCGACCCATCGACCGAAGCAGGCATGGCACTTGCGGCGATGAGCGCGCTCGATCCTACCGTGCATCCGGGGCAGTTCCTGAACGGCGCCGAGGCGGCATTCCGTTTGATCGTTGGCGCCTTTGCCGCCGGGGATCGCGTGGGGCTGCGGCCTTTATTGTCCGATGACACCTATCGCGCTTTCGAAACCGCGATCGCTGCGCGCGAAACCGCGGGCGAAATCCAACGCACTGAAATTCGTGGTATTCCGTCAGTCGCGATCGAACAGGCGGCACTGAACGACCACACCGCCGCCATCACGGTGCGCTTTGTTTCCGATCAGGTGAACATCACCAACGACAATGCCGGACATCCGGTGGTCGGCACGGATGCCGTTACCGAGATTACCGATCTTTGGACTTTCGAACGCGTCCTGGGCAGTTCTGATCCAAGCTGGCGATTGGCGGCGGCTCGCAGCGCGTGAGGCGGCTTCTCGGTCCGGCCGTTGCCGCCCTTTTGGCGGCATGGTCTTCCCCGCCGCCCCCGCCGCCGGGAGATCCGCCGGTGGCCGTTGGGATCGTTGTGCCGAAAGGTCCTGGCCCGGCGTTGACCCAAATCGGGTACGACCAATTGCCTGGGTGGCTTGACGGCCGTCATGCGGCGGCGATCCCTGCGTTTCTGGCTGGATGCGCGCGGATGGTTGGACAGAATCTTGGCGGACGCGGCGAGGCAGCGAACCGCGGCGGCAGTTCAACCAATTGGAGGAGTGCCTGTGTCGCGGCACCGATGGTGCCGCCCGGCGACGAACGGGCCGCGCGGGCATTTTTCGAGCGGCATTTCCAACCGTGGATCGCATCGATCGACGGGTCCGCGCAGGGCAAGTTCACCGGCTATTACGAGCCGGAACTCAGAGGCTCGCGCCAGCGCGGCGGCGTCTATCAGACCCCGCTGCTGCGCAGCCCTGGGCCAGGACGATCAATGTCGCGCGCCCAAATTGTTGCCGGCGGACTGTCCAAACAGCGCCTCGAGTTGCTTTTTGTGTCCAACCCGATCGACGCGTTTTTCCTGGAAATTCAGGGCGCCGGCCGGGTGCGCCTGCCCGACGGACGCGATGTCCGGGTGTCGTATGCCGGCCAGAATGGCCACTCCTATGTGCCGATCGGGCGCATTCTGGTTGATCGTGGCGAGTTGAAGCTTGAAGACGTCACGCTACAGTCGATCCGCGCCTGGCTGATCGCCCATCCCAAGCAGGCGCAGGCGTTGATGAACATGAACCCGTCTTATGTGTTCTTCCGCGAAATCCCCGGCACTGCGCCCGAACAAGGCCCGCCAGGGGCACTGGGCGCGCCGTTGACGCCAATGCGATCTATTGCCGTCGATAAAAGCTTCATCCCGATGGGTGCACCGGTTTGGATTGAGACCACCGATCCGGTGACCGCCGTGCCGATCCGCCAGATCATGATGGCGCAGGACGTGGGTGGTGCGATCAAAGGCGCGGTCCGCGCCGATATATTCTTTGGCTGGGGGGCGGCCGCCGAGGAACGTGCAGGGCGGATGAACAAGTCTGGTGCCGCCTATCTTTTCCTGCCGCGTGATGTGTCCGAGCCGATCGCCGCCAACACGCGATGACGTGGGAAGAACGCATTGCCAATTACGTTAAGGTGACCGGATTTCCGCGCAGCCTGTTTGTTTCCGAAGATGGCCGCGCGGTTGGCACCTGGATCATGGGTAATAACTACCGGGTGAAATCGACCTATTACGGCGGCTATCCGGCGGGGTATTTGCGCCGTGTGCGGGCGCTGTTTCCGGACAAGAAAAGAGTGCTGCATGTGTTCAGCGGCAAGGTTGATCTGGCGGCGTTTCCTGGCGATACGGTGGACCTCAACCCGACGCTTGCGCCGACCTATATCGATGATGCGCAAACGCTGTTGAAAGTGCCGCTGGAAGATTACGATCTGGTGTTGGCCGACCCGCCCTATAGTGTTGAAGACGCCGACCACTATCAGACCACGATGGTTAAGCGGAACGTTGCCATGCGCGCCTTGCAGCGCCTGCCGAGAGGTGCCCATGTAGTGTGGCTCGATCAGGTGCTGCCGATGTACCGTAAAGATGCGTTCGCGGTGGAAGGGGTGATCGGAATGGTGAAATCAACCAATCACCGTTTCCGCGTGGTGACAGTGTTCGGCCGGGTTTAGTTCGCCAGGCCATCGAGGATCGCGGTTGCCTCGGCGGTGATTTGTGCGACCCGGTCGGGCGCCATCGCTGCCAAACTGCGATAGGGCAGCGCCATGCGTGGATTGCCGGCGAGGGTCGCTTGATTTTCGATCAGAAAATGCC
>JACMOQ010000321.1 GCA_014377905.1 Acetobacteraceae bacterium
ATTCACCCCCGGAGCGGCGGTGCAGTTGCAGTTCGCAGCGGACGTCGCGGTCGTTGTGGAGGCGGCGTAACGATGCTCGATCGCCCAAAGCCTGCGATACTAATCAACAATCGAGAGCGCCACCGGAGCAAAGCGAGCGGCTCCGGCGGCGTCTTGTGTTTAGGCGATCGCGTGCTGGGCGTTATGGCTGGAAACCTGGAGCTGCGCCGCCAGACGCTGGGCAGCGACCTGGGTGTGCATCGCCTTTTGCAGTTTCTCGAACGCCCGAACTTCGATCTGGCGCACCCGCTCGCGGGAAATGTCGTAGTGCTGCGACAAGTCCTCCAACGTGGTCGGGTTATCTTTTAGACGACGTTCAATCAGGATATGGCGTTCGCGTTCGTTGAGGGTTTTCAGCGCGCTAGCCAGCAATGCCTTGCGGCCAGTGGCTTCTTCGCGATCGCCGATGGCCTGTTCCTGGCTTTCACCGTCATCGACCAGCCAATCCTGCCATTCGCCTTCGCTGTCGGCACGCAACGGCGCGTTGAGGCTATGATCGGGCGCGGCAAGACGGCGGTTCATGTTGACCACGTCCTGTTCCGGCACATCAAGCGCGTGGGCGATTTTGGCAACCTGCTCGGGCTGCAGATCGCCGTCGTCGATCGCCTGCATCTGGCCCTTGAGGCGACGCAGATTGAAGAACAGCTTTTTCTGCGCGGCCGTGGTGCCCATTTTCACCAGTGACCAGCTGTGAAGAATGTACTCTTGTATAGCAGCGCGGATCCACCACATCGCGTAGGTAGACAGGCGGAAGCCGCGTTCGGGATCGAAGCGCTTAACCGCTTGCATCATCCCAACGTTGCCTTCGCTGATCAGTTCACCGACTGGCAGCCCGTAGCCACGATAGCCCATGGCAATTTTAGCTACGAGACGGAGGTGGGACGTGACCAGCTTGTGGGCTGCGTCCATATCCTCGGTATCGCGCCAGCGCTTGGACAGGTCGAGTTCGTCTTGCGCAGTGAGCATCGGAAATTTGCGTATTTCCTGCAAATAACGGGTGAGGTTGCCCTCTGGGGCAACATTGATAACGGCAGCAGCCATCACAGGCTCCTTTTCGTTTCATCGGCGATCATGCTGCCCAGGATGGCGCAGGTGAAAAGCCAGGTTGCGGTCGGCCTGTTGGCCAAGCCGGGGTGCATGGGAAGATCATCAATCACCAGCGACTGCTCCGAGATCGGCAGCTCGTCTATGGTTGATCCTGCGGTGCGCGCACCCTTAGCGCGGACCGCTGTTTGCTCGATGTCTTTCATACCGGACAACACTGGTCCGGTCAATAATTCCGTGCGCTTTCCGCTAGATTAAGTTCGCGAAAGGTTCTCCCACGCAACGGGATTGAATCCCAATAAACTGAACAATTCCAACATGTCAGGTGGGGGGGCGGTTATGAAGCATAGGTATTTTCCGTCCCTAGGATGGACGAAGCCGAGCCGCGTGGCGTGCAGCGCCTGGCGCGGAAAATCCAGCATTTGGCCGCGTATATCCGGCGGCAAGCCCTTGGCGGCGCCTGGAATTCGCCGCAAATAGACCGGATCGCCAACCAGTGGATGGCCGGCATGGGACAGATGGACTCGGATCTGATGGGTGCGCCCGGTCGCCAGCCGGCATTCCAGCAGGCTGGCGTTCATCGCGTTATTGGCCAAGGTCCGGTAATGGGTCAGCGCGTATTTGCCGCCAATCCCGCGGACAGCCATGCGTTTACGTTCGCGCGGGTCGCGCCCGATCGCGCCTTCAATATCGCCGGCAACCGGGTTCGGCAGGCCCCAGACCAGCGCGAGATAGGCGCGGTCTAGGTCACGTGCCGCAAAGGCCTGGGTCAGGCCGGCACTGGCAAGCTCGGTCTTGGCCACCACCATCACGCCCGAGGTATCCTTGTCGAGCCGATGCACGATCCCCGGCCGGCGTTCCGCGCCAATCCCGGTCAGGCTGTCGCCGCAATGGGCGATCAGCGCGTTGACCAGCGTGCCATCGTAGTTGCCAGGCGCAGGGTGGACGACCAGCCCGGCCTGTTTGTCGAGCACGATGAGATCGCTGTCCTCATAAAGGATTGTCAGATCCATCGCCTGGCCCTGCGGGGTGGCAGGCAGCGGCGGCGGTTCATTCACAAGATAGGTCGCGCCTGGCCGCACCGCCTCGGCCGGCTCGCGCATCGGTTGGCCGTCGCGGGTAACATGGCCATCCTCGATAAGCACCTTGAGGCGCGACCGCGACGTGGCGGCGAGTGCCTCGGCGAGGAAGCGATCAACGCGCTTGCCTCGGTCGGATTCTGTTGCGATGACAGGGATGGCGGCAGGCTGATCGGGTGACATGGCGCTGGGATACCCTGCGCGCCAGGGTAGGGGAAGCGGAATGCGGGCGTTGAAAATTTTAACGGTGGTGATGGGGGTGATGATCATCGTCGGCGTCGTGGCGCTGGGCGTGGTGATGACCCAGCGGTTGGGCGGAAGTGGGGCGGCGTCGGCGGTTTCAGCCACGCTCGACGAACCCACCGGGACCATTATTGCTGGGATTGCCGCAACTGCTGACCGGATTGCCATTCAACTGCGTGGCGGCGGGCCGGATCGGGTGGTGCTGATCGACCCCAAAACCGGCAAGCCGGTCGGCGCTGTGAAGCTGGCGCACTGAGATGGGGCAATTCACCTTAGTTCGCCATGGCGGCTACGCGGTGGCCGGCGATCCGGCGCTGGAAAGCGCGGTGGAGGCAATCGAGATCACCGACTCGCAGGTCTATACCGTCAGGCGCGCGGGCGGGCGGGTGTTCACGACGTTGGCCGAAGCTGTGGCGGCGGAGGCGTTGGCCGGGGCTGGTGGGTATTTTTCGAGCTTGCGGATTGCCGGAGCGGAGATCCATGTGCCGCCGGAAAAGGCATAATCAACGCGTCTTTTGTAGTTGCTGGCACAAATCCATCCGCAGTCCTACGCCAACGGCAACAAAGCATCAAAAAGTTTTTTTGCTTTTTTTTGTCTTATAACACTGCTTTCCCAGTCATTTTTGCAAACACCATCCGATCTTTATTCTCCCGCATCAACATCGCAAACCCGATAATATTATCAAGCCGCAACCCAATCGGCATCCCGGTTTCCGGGTCGGCTTCAATGGCCGGGTAACCAGCACCGGCCATCTTCTCCCATTTTCCAGCAGGCTTTTTTACTTCCACATGGGCGACGGTTGCCTTCAGCACCAGGCGCACAATCGCTTCGTCGGGCCGGGATGGCTTGGTCAGGCTCGGCGCGCCGGCGATCATGCGCCAACCATTGGCGAGCGCCCAGGCGGTGATTTCGGCAGCATCCATCAAATGTCTCCTGAAATAGCAACGGCCGTCCGAAGCTTGCGCTCCGGACGGCCGTTTACGCGTTCGGCGATCAGGCTTCCGGGTCGACCCGGTCGGCGACCATCGCTTCGGTGGTGATCAGCAGGCCGCCGACGGAGGCTGCATGCTGCAAGGCGGCACGGACGACCTTGGTCGGGTCGATAATGCCGGATTTCACCATGTCGCAATACGTGCCGGTCTGCGCATCAAAGCCCCAGTAATAGCTGTCTTTTTCCAACACCTTGCCAGAAATTACCGCGCCATCTTCGCCCGCGTTCTGGGCGATCTGGCGCATCGGCATCAGCACTGCCTTACGGACGATTTCGATGCCGTGCTTCTGGTCTTCATTGTCGCCCTTGAGCTTGCTGAGCACCAGCGAAGCGCGCGCGAGTGCAACGCCGCCGCCCGGAACAATGCCTTCTTCAACGGCCGCACGGGTTGCGTGCAGGGCGTCGTCAACGCGGTCCTTGCGTTCCTTGACTTCCACCTCGGTCGAGCCGCCGACCTTGATGATGGCCACGCCACCAGCGAGCTTGGCCAGGCGTTCCTGGAGCTTCACGCGGTCAAAATCCGAGGTGGTTTCTCCAACCTGGGCGCGGATCTGGGCGCAGCGGCCCTGGATGTCGGCCTTCTTGCCAACGCCTTCGATAATGGTGGTGTTGTCCTTGTCGATCAGCACCCGCTTGGCGCGGCCGAGCATGGCCAACGTCACGCTTTCGAGCTTGATGCCGAGATCGTCGCTGATCACTTCACCCGCGGTCAGCACGGCCAGATCTTCCAGCATCGCCTTGCGACGATCGCCGAAGCCCGGCGCCTTGACGGCGGCAACCTTCAAGCCGCCACGCAACTTGTTGACCACAAGGGTCGCCAGCGCTTCGCCTTCGATGTCTTCGGCGATGATCAGCAGCGGACGGCCGGCCTGGACGATGGCTTCAAGCAGCGGCAGCATCGGCTGCAGCGCAGTCAGCTTCTTTTCAAAGATCAGGATGTAGGGCTGTTCGAGCTCAACCGTCATCTTTTCGGCATTGGTAATGAAGTAGGGTGACAGGTAGCCGCGGTCGAACTGCATGCCCTCGACGATATCGAGTTCGGTTTCGATGCGTTTGGCTTCTTCGACGGTGATAACACCCTCGTTGCCGACCTTCTGCATCGCTTTGGCGATCATGTCGCCGATTTCGCTTTCGCCGTTCGCCGAGATCGTGCCGACCTGGGCGGTTTCTGCCTGGGTGGTGATTTTCTTGGAACGCTTGGCGAGCTCGGCGACGAGCGCTTCAACAGCCTTGTCGATGCCGCGCTTGAGGTCCATCGGGTTCATGCCCGCGGATACCGCCTTCACGCCTTCGCGCACGATGGCATGGGCCAGCACGATCGCCGTGGTGGTGCCGTCGCCAGCGATGTCGTTGGTTTTCGAGGCCACTTCGCGCACCATCTGGGCGCCCATGTTCTCGAACTTGTCGCTGAGGTCGATTTCTTTGGCGACGCTCACGCCGTCCTTGGTGATGCGCGGGGCACCATAGCTTTTATCGATGACAACGCTACGGCCTTTGGGGCCGAGGGTGACCATCACGGCATTTGCAAGCATTTCCACGCCGGCGAGCATGCGACTGCGCGCATCTGTTCCGAAACGTACGTCTTTGGCGGCCATGTTTTTGTCTCTTTCAGAAAATTTTTAGGCGTTATGCCTTGGCTTTTTTCGCGGGTGCCGCCTTGGCAGCGGCAGGTGTCGCATTGATCACGCCGAACAGGTCGCTTTCCTTCATGATCACGAGTTCTTCGCCGTCGAGCTTTACTTCGGTGCCCGACCATTTGCCGAACAGCACCTTGTCGCCGACTTTGACATCGAGCGGGATCAGCGCGCCGAGTTCATTGCGCACGCCGGCACCGGCGGCGATCACTTCGCCTTCCATCGGCTTTTCCTGGGCCGTGTCGGGGATGATGATCCCACCAGCGGTTTTTTCTTCGGCGACGAGGCGGCGGACGACCACGCGGTCGTGCAGCGGACGAAATTTCATAGATCAAGCTCCTGTTCGGACAAAGCATGCGGCGCGAGGCAGCGGCGGCGCTGGTGCGCCGGGCCGTCCGATGCCGGGCTATTAGCACTCATGGGCAGGGAGTGCCAGCCTAAACGCCTTCACCGCCGCCGTCTTCTGCAAAGACGGGCGAGCAAGAAGAAGCTGCTCCCCTTTCTGTTTTCACGGAGAGCAGCCGGAGTGCGGTGGTTGGATTGGGATATAAATAGACAGGTCGCCAGAAAAATCCTGCGTGCCTATCCTTTATTGCTGCCCGGAACTGGCTTTTTAACTGGCGCATCACGCGCAAACGGCGTGGCCGAAACCGCTGGCTTCTTGTCAGCTTTTGGCTTTTTGGCCTCGCGATTGCTCTTTTTCTGACCCTTCGCCATGCGATCCTCCTATTTAAGATCTGTAAATGGGGCGGGCGTCCGGGCTTTACATCTGGCCCTAACGCAAATTGCGCAAACGCGGGTCCAGCGCATCGCGCAGCGCGTCGCCCAGCAGGTTGAATGCCAAAACAAGCAGAAAAATCGCGAGGCCCGGCGCCACCGATAGCAATGGCTGGCGATCGAGCATCGGAAACGCGGTTTGCAGCATGTTGCCCCAGGTTGGCGTCGGCGGCTGAACGCCAACCCCGATGAAGCCGAGCGCCGCCTCGGTCAGCACCGCGTAGCCCATGCCAAGGGTTGCCTGCACAATCAGCGGCGCCAGCGAATTGGGCAGGATATGGCGAAACATGATGGTGAACGGACCCGCGCCGCCGGCCGTCGCGGCGGCAATGAAATCCATTTCGCGCACGGCGAGCGCCTGGCTGCGGGCAATCCGCGCGAGCCACGGCACGTTGGCGAGCCCGATCGCCACAATCACCGTCCCGAGCGAATTGCCCATCACGGCGGCAAGTGCCACGGCAACCAGCAGGCTCGGGAAGACAACCACCGCGTCCATCACCCGCATGATGATGTCATCCACCCAACCACGCATTGTGACCGCGATCAGCCCAAGCGGCACGCCGATCAGCAGGCCAAGCGTGACCGCGCCGAGACTGACCTGCAACGCCACCTGGCTGCCGAGGATCAGGCGGGATACCGTGTCGCGCCCCATCTGGTCGGTGCCGAACGGATGGGCGGGCGATGCACCGGCAAGCAGATTGTCGAAATCCATTTCCTGCGGATCGAATGGCATGATCCAGTCAGCGCCGATCGCGGCCATCGCGATCAGCCCGATCACCAGCAGCGCGAAAATCACCAACGGGTGACGCCGCGCCCTATCCATCGTAGCGGATCCGTGGGTCGAGCCAGGCGTAGACCAGATCAGTGGCGAAATTGACCAGCAATACCGCCGACGCCATCACCAGCACGCAGCCCTGCACGATCGGGAAATCATGTTGGAAGACGGCCTGGACAATCATTCGCCCCATGCCGGGAATGCCAAACAGAGTTTCCACCACCACCGCGCCGGCCAGCATCCGCCCGATTTCGAGGCCCATGACGGTCACCACTGGCAGCAGCGCATTGGGCCAGGCGTGTTCAAGCACCACCGCCCGCCGCGCCAGCCCTTTGGCACGGGCGGTGCGGATATAGTCCAGCGCCAGCACTTCGATTAGCGCCGACCGGGTCTGGCGCATCAACAATGCCGCGCTTCCGGTACCAAGCGCGATTGCCGGCAGCACCATGTGGCGCAGATTTTCCCATGGATCGACGTTGAAGGCGACGAAACCCTGGGTTGGCAGCCAATGCAGATGCACGCCAAATAGCAGGATCAGCATAATGCCGACCCAGAATCCCGGCAGGGCAATGGCGCTGACCGCAAAAACCGTCGTCGCTGCGTCAATCCGTCCGCCGCGAAATGCGCCGGCCAGCACGCCCGCCGGGATGGCGATCAGGGTGGAGAGCATCCAGCCCAACACCCCCAATTCCAACGTCACCAGCGCGCGCAATGACAATTCATCGGCAACCTTGCGTTGGGTGATGATCGACCGCCCCAAATCGAAACTCAGCGCGCGCCCGAGCCAGAGCGCGTATTGCACCGGCATTGGCTTGTCGAGATTGAGTTCCTTGCGCACCACGGCAAGCTGGGTTTCGTCCAGCGCCTCGCCACCCGTCACCAGCGCGCGCGCCGGATCGCCGGGCAGGGCATGCATTAGCGCGAACACCATGAAGGTGATCAGCAGCAACGTGGGGATCAGTTGCCCCAGGCGTCGCAGGATGTAGCGGCGCATACCGAATTAGGTCTTTTTCAGCCACACCTGATGCAGGTTAAATTTCGCGTCCCAGCCAAACACGCTGTCGAGGCCCTGCACTTTCTTGGGGGCCGCGGCGTAGGTCACGCCATAGATCAACGGCGTGATCCAGCCCTCGCCGAGCACGATTTCATCGACCTTTCGATAAATCACTTTGCGCTTGGCAATATCGACCTCGGCCGCACCGGCTTCAATCAATGCGTCCATGCGCGCGTCCTTGGTCTTTGAAGCGTTGTAATACCCGGTGCTGCTGTAGTTCAGCGCGGCAATCCAGTCCGGTTCGGGATAGCGGCTCCAACTGGTGAGGAACACCGGTGCCTCACGGTCGCTGTAGAACCGATCGGTGGCGACCGAGGTTTCATAAACCTTGAGGTTAAGTTTAATGCCGATTGCACCAAGCTGGGCGCGCACGATTTCGGCGGCCGGCGTGTTATTGTCGCTCGGCCACATCAAGGCATCGAGTTCAAACCCGTTGGGCTTGCCGCCGGCCTTTAGATAGTCGCGCGCTTTGGCCGGGCTGTAGCTCGGGCGGGTAACGGTCGGGTCATAGGCCCATGACCCAGTCGGCCACATGCCGCCCTTGGCGATGATGGCGCGGTTAAAGAACACCGCCTTGTTGAGCGCCTCGGGGTTGACCGCATGGGCGACGGCAAGGCGTAGATTGACGTTATCCATCGGCGGCTTGGCCGTGTTGAACGACATCAGATAGCCAATATTACCGCCTTGGAAGACGCTGACCGAGAATTTCGGATCGTCGAGGAAATTGCCGACATCGCGATAGGGCAGATAAACCAGATCGATCTCCCCGGCGCGCAAGGCCGAAACCTGCACCGTCGGGTCCTGCACAAGGCGGATGATGATTTCGTCGAGATAGGGCAGCGGGTTGCCGGCATCGTCGCGGCGCCAGTATTTTTCGTTGCGCACCAGCCGGACATGGCTGCCACTGACCATTTCGGCGAGCTTGTAGGGGCCGGTGGCGGACGGCTTGAAAGCGTAATCAACCCCAAGCGCCTTGACCGCGGTGGGCGAATTCATCGCGCCGCCGCGATCGGCCAGCATCGACAGGCCCGAACCCCATGGCCGTTTCAGGTTGAACTTGACGATGTGCTCATCAACTGCGGTGACTGATTCGATGCTGAGAAAGGCAGCCCGTGGCGTCGCCTTGGTCGCCGGATCGAGCACGCGCTCGATATTAAACTTCACCGCATCGGCGTTGAACGGCGTGCCGTCATGGAACACCACGCCCTTCCGCAGTTTAAACACCATCGCCTTGGGGTCGGACACATCCCACGATTCCGCCAGCGACGATCCTGGCGCCGGTTGCAGGGCCGGATCAGCATCAACCAACTGATCGTACATCTGCCGCCAGTAATAAGCATCGCCGCCGGAACGTCCGACATGGGCATCAAGCGCGCCGGGGAACAGATTATAGGCCACCCGCAAGGTGCCACCATATTGCGGCTTTTCGGCCGCCGCCCGGCCATGCCGCGCGAGTAGCACCAGTGATCCGGCCCCCAGCATGGCGCGACGGGAAATTTTGGCTTTGTGGCGCATGTTTGCGTTCCTCCCAGCGTGTAGGCGGAGGTTGCGCGCCCGCTTAACCCGGCGTCAAGTATTGCCAACGCGACAAGTGCCAGCAATGCCGGCACAGGGAGACACGCACATGTCCTGGCAAAAAGAAGTTGATGAACTGGAACGCCGCAAGATCATGGCGCAAGCGATGGGCGGGCCCGAGGGCATCGCGCGACAGCGCCAACAGGGCAAAATGCTGGTGCGCGACCGAGTCACAGCCATGGCCGACCCAGGCAGTTTTCAGGAATTCATGGGCCTGTCGGGCTGGGGGGATTACGAAAACGGCGAACTGACCAGGTTCACCCCGAAAGGCTCGGTTGAAGGCACCATGCGGGTCAATGGCCGCAAGGTGGTGATGACGGCGGGGGATTTCACCGTCCGCGGGGGCTCGGGCGGCCGGCGTGGCGGCATGGGGCAGGAACTGTCGGCAAGCCAGCGCGCGATTGAATGGCGGTTGCCTTATGTGCGGTTGCTTGATGCTGCTGGCGGGTCGGTGCGGTCATTCGAGGAATATGGCCGGACCTATCTTCCCGATGGCAACGCCTTCACTGCATGGGACGTGCAGTTACTGTCACTGGTGCCGACCGTTTCGGCGGTGCTCGGCTCGGTTGCCGGGCTGCCGGCGATCCAGGCCTGCCTGTCGCATTTCAGCGTGATGGTGGCGGGGATTTCGCAGATTTTCCCTGGCGGCCCGCCGGTGGTCAAAGCGGCAATGGGCGTCGATATCCACAAGGACGATCTCGGCGGGGCGCATATCCACACCAAGATCAGCGGCTGCATCGACAATGTTGCCGCCGATGAGGGCGATGCGTTTGAACAGATCCGGAAATTCCTGTCGTACTTGCCATCGAGTGTGGATGAAGCGGCGCCGCGTGGTGATACCTCGGATGATCCGAACCGCGCCGATGAGGCCTTGCTGTCGCTGATGCCGCGTGATCGGCGCAAGATTTTCGATGCACGCAAGTTGGTCAAGCTGGTAGTCGACAAGGACAGTTTCTTTGAAATCGCGCCGCTTTACGGCCGGGCGCGTATCACCGGCCTCGCCCGGGTGAACGGCTATCCGGTTGGGGTGATGTGCAATAATCCGCGCCACGATGGCGGCTCGACCGACGTCGCGGCCGGGGCGAAAGTCGCACGGCTGATGCAGCTTTGCGATTTGTTCCATTTGCCGCTGGTGTCGTTTGCCGATGAACCGGGCTTTATGGTCGGGCTCGAGTCAGAAAAGAACGGCATTGAACGCGCCGGCGCGCATCTGGTGTCGCTGGTGTGCCGGTCGCGGATGCCGATGATCACCTTTGTGCTCGGCAGGCTCTACGGCGTTGCCGGGCAGTGCCATCACCGCCCGACCGGGATGTTCCGCCGCTATGCCTGGCCGTCGGCGAACTGGGGCTCGATGCACATTCTCGGGGGTGTGTCGGCGGCCTATCGGCGCGAGATCGCCAGTGCCGACGATCCGGCGGCCAAGCAGGCGGAGATCGAGGCACGGTTGCAGGCGCTGGCGTCCCCGTTCCTGACCGCCGAAGCAACTGGGCAGGACATCATCGATCCACGCGAAACCCGGGCGCGGCTCTGTGAGTTCGTCGAGGACGCACAACGTATCCTGGCGGGCCAGATTGGTGTGCCAGGCATGGGGTATTGGCCGTAGGGCGGCAGAACGCACAAAGCAGACTGATCGGCGCGCTTTACCAATCCTTCATACTTGACCTGCATTATCTGGCTCGGCGCAAAAAATTTTCGTCAGAACCCCAACCCGTTCACAAGGAACGCGGGTGTTATGACAGCAATTACGACCAGCCTTACGCCAGCTCAAATCGCAGCCCTTTCCACCGCAGCAGTTGCTGGTTGGGGTACCGCCAACATCGCCGGGCTTACAACAGCCCAGGTGGCGGCGCTGACCACAGCGCAAATCACGGCGCTGGGAACAGCTCAGGTGGTGGCGTTGACCACCGCGCAGATCGCAGCGCTGA
>JACMOQ010000322.1 GCA_014377905.1 Acetobacteraceae bacterium
AATAGCCATACTCCGACCATTTCGCGACCGCGAAGTAGCGCGTCAGCGCAATCTCGAACCCCACCGTCACGGCCGAAACCATGAACAGCGGAAGCAGGCGGAAAGCGGTGCTCAACCGGCGCTGGCCCGGGCAGGTGGCCAGACGCGCCGGGGGAGGTAGTCCCGCAGCCGCTGATTGAAGCCGGCTGGATCATCAACAAACATCGCATGCCCGGCATCGCGCAGCACGACGGTTTCCGCGTTCGGGTGATTGGCGGCGAGGTTGCCCGCCTGCCCGGCGAATTTCGACCGCACAATATACAGCACCGGTTTGTTGGTCGAATACACCGCCGTCTTCCAGAAGCTGCGTGGTACCGCATAGTTCAGCAGCGCGCGCGCTATCGGCTCGGGGGTTTTCAGGCAGGCCTCGGTCAGGCTGTCGAGCCAGGCTTGCGGCTGCTTCCTGGCGAACATGCTGTGCACAAAGCCCGTCATTTCCTGCTTCCAGGTCAGCTTCGGGCCGGGTTGCCTGGGTTTTGGCGCGGGCGGCGGCGGTTCCTCGCCGATCGAATTGTCGATCAGAACCAGGCCGGCCAACCGACTATCGCCGGCTTGGTGGACATAGGCCAGCGTGTCGAGCACCCCGAGCGACCAGCCCACCAGCACCACCTGCCCGGTGCCGAAACGGGCGACCAGTTCGGCGATATCCTTGCCACGCCGGATCTGATCGTGGCCGGTCGGCGCGATGTCGCTGCCGCCCTGCGAGCGCGGGTCAAACGCGATGACGTGATACTGTGCGGACAGATCGGCGATCTGGCGGTCGAATATCCACGCCGGCATGGTCCAGCCCGGCACCAGAATGATGGTCTGCCCATTCGCGGGGCCAGCTTCGAGGTAATGCAGCCGCACCCCGTCGGAGGCGGCAAAATAGCGATCTTTCGGCGCCACGGCATGCGCCGCCAGGGCGGGCAATATGCCCACCAGGAAAGCAACGAAAATAAACAGGATTGCTCGGCGCGACCGCATCCGGTCAACTGACAATCTCCCCCTCATATGTCAACTGACGTAGACCGTAAAATGCAAGAAGATGATCCGGAAAATTCACGAAAAACCGCCCTGATCGCGGTGGTGGTTGTGCTTGCGCTTGTGGGGTGCGGCTTGTGGTTGTCCCATGCGCTGTCGGCAAGCGGCAAGCTAGAAGATTGCCTATTAGCCGGCCGGCGCAACTGCATGCCGATTTCGTCGGATTTGAAGTAGCCTAACCCCGCCGCACCACAAGTAATCCGGTTGTGGCATTGGCCAGCGCGACGGCGGCAAACCCGAGGAACACCAGCCCGCTCGCCCGCACGATCAGGGTTTCGTGGCGATGGTAAAGGCGCCGCATCCGGTCCGAACCCGACACCGCAATCAACACCGCATCGCCGAAAATGAAGCCCAGGCAGGCCGCACCGAGCAATCCCGGCAACGCGTCCCAGCCCAGCGCGTCGCGGCTTCCGGCGAGCAGCGCGGTAAACGTCGCCACCGCCACCGGATAGGCTTTCGGGTTGGTGAGGCCGAACAGCAGCCCGCGCCACGCAGGGTGGCTGACCCGCATGATGTCACCCGACGCGCCGGCGCGAAAACGCAGCGCGCCAATCCCGAGCCAGCCAAGGTAAAGGCCGCAGCCCAGCCCCAGGAGATCGAAGGGCAAATGTCCAATGCTGTGGGCGCCGATAATCGCGGCCAGCGCCAGCGTCGACCACAGCACATCGCCAGCGAAATGCCCGGCGATGAAGCGTAACGCGGCCCCCCGCCCCTGGCTGGCACCAATCCCGATCATCATCAGAAAGCCCGGCCCTGGGGTAAGGGTATAAGCCGCCCCCGCCAGAAAGGCGGCGGGCAATAGCGTCACGATCACGCGGCCTTGGCGGTGATTGCCGCCATTGCGGCGGCCGCGCGCACGCCGAGCACTGGATCAACCGCGCGCAGCGGGGCGCGGAGGGTCAACCATGCCGGATCATTCTGCTGGGCGGCCAGGGTTGCCTTCAGCACTCCGAAGAACGGGGCATGCAGGCAGGCGCACGCGGCCCTCATTGCATCTGTGCCGTTATGGCCCCCCGCGCTGCGATCAAACATCGCGCGGACCAGATGCGGCACCAGATTGACCATGCCGCAGATCGTGCCGACGCCACCGGCATCAAGCAGCTTGGCAATCGCGGTTTCGTCACCGGTCAACACGCCAACACCTGGTGCCTCGCGGATGAAGGCCAACGTGTTGTCAAAATCGCCGCTGCTGTCTTTCACGCCCGCGACCATCGCGCCAAAGCGGCGGCGCAGGCTGCCGAGAACCGCCGGCGGCACCGGCACGCCCGAAACCTGGGGGATGTGATAGGCGGTGACGCGCAGATTTGCGTCCCCAACGCCGTCGATAATCGCAGCAAAAGCGTCTTCGATGCCCTGGGCATCAACATCGCGGAAATAAAATGGCGGCAGCACCATGGCCTTGTGCACCCCCAACGCGAGCATGCCCTTGGTGATCTCGATCGTGTCAGGGATTGACGCGGTGCCGGTGCCGGGCGCGAGTTTGTCAGCGGAAATCCCGGCTTTGAGCAAGGCTTCGGTGGTAGCCAGCCGTTCGGTGCCGCTGAAAGACGGGCCTTCGCCGGTGGTGCCAAACGGCACCAGACCGTCGCAGCCATTGGCGAGCAACCACTGCCCGTGGCGAACAGTGCCAGCGATATCGACGCGCGCATCGGCATGCAGTTTCGTCGTCATTGCGGCCCACATGCCGGTAATTTGTTCGGCCATCGTGTTTACCCCTTTCGCGTTTGGCCCAGTTTGGGGCAA
>JACMOQ010000323.1 GCA_014377905.1 Acetobacteraceae bacterium
GCCGCAAGTCGGCGCACCATCGCACGGCCGAGGCCACGCGCGCCGCCGGTAACGATGGCAGTCTGTCCAGCCCATGACGTTGACATGTTGTTCTCCGTTTTAGTGCGTGGTTGCGGCGCAGATCACCACCATGCGCGCCGGGAGAAGTGAAGCACTTCTTTTTGTGAACAAAAAGAAGCAAAAAAACTTTTTGATACTTTGTTGCCGTTTGATGGCGGGCTCGCGATTTCAATTTGGACGATCCGGCCCCAAGACGCTTTTTTCTACCACACTGGGTCCAATGTCCCGCGTCCCGCCAACACCGACGCAATATTATCCAACGCCCGAAACCCCATCGCCGTCCGGGTTTCAACCGATGAACTGCCCATATGCGGCACCAGAAACACGTTGGGCAGCGCGGCAAAACGCAAATCGAAATCCGGCTCGCGGCGATACACATCCAATCCAGCAGCAAATAACTGCCTCGATTGCAGCGCCGCGATCAATGCGTCCTCGTCCACCAGCGCGCCCCGCGCCGCGTTGACGAACACCGCGCCCGGTTTCAGCCGCCCGAACGTGTCGGCGTTCATGATCCCGTTGGTCACCGGCCCCGACGGCGCATGCAGCGACAGCGCGTCGCACTGCGGCAACATCGCGCCGAATTCGGCGAAATATTCCGCCCCCTGCTCCAATTCCGGCGCCAGGCGACGGGAATTGCAATACAAAATCCGCATCCCAAAGCCGCGCGCGCGCCGCGCCACCGCCCGCCCGATCCGCCCCATCCCCAGAATGCCCAATGTCGCGCCGTTCATCCGCCGGCCCATGAATTCGCCCATGCCGTAAGCGGTGCGCCAGCCTTTGCGCATCACCGCATCGTATTCGGCGCCGCGGCGAAACGCGTTCAGCATCAGCATCAATGTCAGGTCAGCCGTGCATTCGGTGACCACGTCGGGTGTGTTGGTGACCATCAGGCCGCGCGCCTGACAGGCGGCAATATCGATATGGTCAGTGCCGACGCTATGGGTCGCCAGCACCTTCAAATGGTCAGGGAAGGCGCCGATATGGGCCGCGCCAAAGCGGGTGTGATGGGTGATCAGCAATGCGTCGGCGCGGTGCGCGCGCACTGCGGCAACCGCCTCATCGGCGGTCATTTTCTGCCCCTCATACGGGCAATCGAATTCGGCATGGACACGAGCCACGACATCGGGCGCGATGTTGTGGCTGACAATCAGGCGTGGCTTCATCACACAGTCCCCCTCCGCCGCTGTATGACGCAGCTTGCCTTACCGGCCAAGCGGGGTTTCACTAGGGGCACAGAAGCACTGGATCCCTTCACGCATGGCCTCAGCCCGTTTAGCCGTCGATATTGGTGGCACCTTCACCGACCTTGCCCTCGAACACGCCGGTGGTCGCGCCACCGTCAAGGTGCTCACCACGCCAACCGCGCCCGAACAGGGGGTGATGAACGGGGTGCGGCAAATCCTCGCCAACGCCGGATTGCGGCCCGCCGACATCGCCATCGTCATCCATGGCACCACGCTCGCCACCAACGCGATCATCGAGCGCAAGGGCGCGGTCACCGCGCTGATCACGACCGAGGGCTTCCGCGATGTGCTGGCGATGGGCAATGAGAGCCGGTACGACCAGTATGACCTCAACATCGTTCTGCCGACGCCCTTGGTGCCGCGCCATCTGCGCCTGCCGGTAGCGGAAAGGCTGGACAATTCGGGCCGGGTGTTGTTGCCACTTGATGAGGGCGGGCTCCGCGATCTGGTGCCCGTGTTACACCGCGAGGGCGTCGAAAGCATCGCCATCGGCTTCCTGCACAGCTTCGTAAACCCCGCCCATGAACGCCGCGCGCGCGCCATTCTGGGCGCCGAACTGCCCGATATCCCGATTTCGATTTCATCGGATGTGTCGCCGGAAATGCGCGAATGGGAGCGGTTTTCGACCACCGCCGCCAATGCCTACGTCCAGCCTCTGATGGCGAGCTACCTCAACCGGCTGGCAATCGGGCTGGCCGCCATAGGCATGGCAGCCCCAGTATTCCTGATGCTGTCGGGCGGCGGGCTGACCACGATCGAAACCGCCTGCCGCTTCCCAATCCGACTTGTCGAGTCGGGGCCGGCCGGGGGCGCGATCTTCTCCGCCGAGATCGCCCGCGAATGCGGCCTGCGCAACGTATTGTCTTTCGACATGGGCGGCACGACGGCGAAAATCTGCCTGATCGACGATTTCGCGCCGCAAACCGCCCGCACGTTTGAGGTCGCCCGCGTCGGCCGTTTTCGCAAGGGATCGGGGCTGCCGCTGCGCATTCCGGTGATCGAAATGGTCGAAATCGGCGCGGGCGGCGGCAGCATTGCCGCGGTCGATACGCTGGGTCGCATCCAGGTCGGTCCGGAAAGTGCCGGCGCCGATCCGGGGCCGGCGTGTTATGGGCGTGGTGGGCACAAACCTGCTGTCACCGATGCCAATCTCGCGCTTGGGCGCTACGATCCGGTGCGCTTCGCCGGCGGTACTATGCCGTTGCAAATCGCGCCCGCGCTCGCCGCGCTGGCTACCGCGATCGGCGATCCGTTGGGTCTGGTGGCGGATATGGCAGCACTCGGCGTGATCGAAATGGTCGATGAAAACATGGCCAACGCCGCGAGGGTGCATGCCATCGAATCGGGCAAAACCTATGACGGGCGTTGCATGATCGCTTTTGGCGGTGGTGGGCCGGTGCATGCGTGTCGCGTTGCCGAAAAAATCGGCATCACCCGCATTCTGGTGCCATCCGGCGCCGGGGTTGGCAGCGCCATCGGCTTTCTGCGCGCCCCTGTTGGCTACGAAGTTGTCCGCAGGCTCTATCAGCGCTTCCGCAGCTTTGATGTGGCGGCAGTGAACGCGCTGTTATCCGACATGGAAGCCGAGGCCGAAGCGGTCGTGGCCCAAGGATCGTTCGGTGCTGCCACCAATCAAACCCGCATTGCCTATATGCGCTATGTTGGCCAGGGCCACGAAATCGCGGTGCCGCTGCCGGCGCGGGTGCTGACCGGGGACGATGTCGCGCTGATCCGCGCCGAGTATGACCGCCAGTACAGCCGTTTCTTCGACCGCCCGGTCCCCGGATCGGATGTCGAAATTATGAGCTACGCTGTCGTCGTCGCCACCACCCCAGCGCGCAAGATCGTTTCGCACGCGATTGCCGCTGCCAGCGCCGCCACCCCGGTGCGCCATCGCACGGTGCGCGACACCGCGACTGCCGCTGTTGCCGATTGGGCGATCTATGACCGCGCGGACCTGGCGCCTGGCGCCAGCCTGACCGGTCCGGCGATCATTGCAGAAGACGAAACATCGACCTTGGTCAGCCCAGGCTGGTCGGCAAAAATCACTGATCAGGGCTATATCGAACTCACACGGGGGATTGGATGATGGATAACGCGCTCGCTGAAATCCAGCGCCAGATCATGTGGAACCGGCTGATCGCGGTGGTCGAGGAACAGGCCCAGGTGATGATCCGCACCGCCTTTTCCACCACCGTGCGCGAAGCTGGCGATTTGTCCGCCGGCATCTTCGATTTGCAAGGCCGTATGTTGGCGCAGGCCGTCACCGGCACGCCGGGCCATGTCAATTCGATGATGGAATCGGTCAATCACTTTCTGGCCAAGTTTCCCGCCGCCACCATGAAGCCCGGCGA
>JACMOQ010000324.1 GCA_014377905.1 Acetobacteraceae bacterium
CGTTGCCAGCATCGCCCGCACCCGATCGGCGAGGTTAGTCGACAGCGGCAGGCGCCCACCGGCGTAGGCGGGTACTTTCGGATCGCCGATGCCACCATCGGCGACTTCAACCACGGTTTCTTTCAGGCGCAGAAAGCGCAGCTTGCGGCCGGCGAAAATGAAACTGTCATCGGGCACCAATCCGTTGACGAAATATTCCTCAACCTCGCCCAGGGTCTGCCATCCCAGACGGATTTTCATCATCGGTTCTTCGATGATGGTGCCGATGTTCATCCGGTATTGCCTTGCCACCCGATCATTGGCGACATGCAGGCGGCCTTCGGCGTCACGGAACAATTTACGGTATTCTGCATAGGCGGTCAGCGCGTAACCGCCATTTTCGACAAAGCCCAGCACATCGTCGAAATCGGGGCGGGAGAGCGCCGCATAGGGCGCGGCACGACGAATTTCGGCAAATAGATCATCTGGCAGAAACGACCCGGCACATGCCATGCCGAGAATATGTTGCGCCAGCACATCCAACCCGCCCGGCCGCGGTGGATCGCCATCAAGTTCGCCCGCCGCAACCCCCAGGATTGCCGCCCGACACTCCAGCACCTCGAACCGGTTGGCCGGCACCAGCACTGCAACGCTTGCTTCATCCATGCGATGATTGGCGCGCCCGACCCGTTGCAACAGCCGCGATATTCCCTTTGGCGCACCGACCTGCAGCACCTGATCGACGCCCCCCCAGTCGATCCCGAGATCGAGCGATGATGTCGCCACCACCGCGCGCAATGACCCCGCCGCCATCGCCGCCTCGATCTTGAGGCGTTGCGCCTGTTCGAGGCTGCCGTGATGGATGCCGATCGGCAGATTATCGAGATTGAGCTTCCAGATTTCTTGAAACAGCAGCTCCGCCTGGGCGCGGGTGTTGACGAACACAATGGTCATGCCGGCCGCCTTGATCCGCTCCAGAATGGCTGGTGCGGCGGCGAGACCCATATGGCCTGCCCACGGCAGCCGATCGGTCGGCAGCATTAACGAAATCTCCGGCGGGGCGCCTCCGGCAACCGCCACGATCGTTGCATCCGGCCCGACATAGGCGGCAATCGCGGCACGATGGGCGACGGTTGCCGACAAGCCGATGCGGCGGGCAGACGGCGCGAGTATCGACAGTCGCGCCAAACCCAGCGCCAGCATCTCGCCGCGCTTGCTGCCCGCCAGCGCATGGATTTCATCAATGATCACGGTTTTGAGGCCCGCGAAAAATAGCGCTGCGTCTGCATTGGCAAGCAGCACCGCCAGGCTTTCCGGGGTGGTAAGCAGGATGTTGGGCGGCGCCTCGCGCTGGCGCTTCCTTATCGTGGCCGAGGTATCGCCGGTGCGGGTACCGAGGGTGATCGGCAGTGCCATGTCGCTGACCGGGGCTGCAAGATTGCGCGCGATGTCGGACGCCAGCGCCTTTAGCGGGCTGATATAAAGCGTGTGCAGGCCGTCCCGTGGCGTCGCCGCGAGATCGATCAGGCTGGGCAGGAAGCCCGCAAGGGTTTTGCCGCCGCCAGTGGGGGCGATAAGGAGCGTGTCATTTCCGGATTGGCGGGCGCGCAGGACGTCGAGTTGGTGGGGGCGGACGGTCCAGTTACGGGCGGTGAACCAGGCGGCGAAAGGAAACGGAAGCATCTGCGTGGCGCCCCCCCCCTCACCCCGGCCCACTCAACCAAATCCGCCACCGCAACTCGGTCTTGTCATATCCCACCGCCTCAAACTTATCGATCAACACCCCGCCATGCGCCTCGATGACTTTTTGCGAAACGATATTGTCCGGATCGGTGGTCAGATCGACGTAATCCATCCGCAACGGCGCGATTTCCTCCAGCAGCAATCCTAGCGCCCGCGTCGCCACGCCCTGGCGCCGCTTCCATGGCACCACCGCGTAGCCGATATGGCCGAGTACATAATCGGGCAGTTCGGACGTGCCGGGCTGATGACGAAAGCCGATGCTGCCGCAGAATTCGCCGTCCCACATCCAGCGCCGGAATCCCGGCAAGCGTGGCACCACCCGCCCATCGCCCAAGGTGATCGGCCCGCCCAAGCCTGCCGGATCATCAAGCTCGGCGAGAAATGTCGCGGGGTCGGTTCTGATCTTCTCCATTTCTTCGGCCGCGAGGACCGCCGCATTAATGTTGCTCGCCGACCAGCCGGCATCCAAGGCCGCAATGTAATGGGGCAGATAATCGGCAGCCGGGCGCACCAGGCGCAGCGCTGTCACTTCCTGGGTTTCCACGCATCGATTGCGGGCCGCGCGAGGCCGAGATTTTCGCGCAATGTTTCCCCCGCGTAGTCCAGATGATAAAGCCCGCGCCGTTGCAGTTCGGGGATCACGTGCGCGACGAAATCGGCATAATTGCCCGGCACATAGGCCGCCGAGACCACAAAGCCGTCGCAGCCACGGGTGACAAACATTTCCTCAAGGTGATCGGCGACCTCCTTCGGGCCGCCGACAATTGCGTTGTCGGCGCGGCCGCGACCACTGAATTTGGCGAAATCGCGCACTGTCGGGTTGGAGATGCCGCTCACCCGGATCACGCTGTCGCGAATGGTCTGGATGCCAGACATGCCGCGCAATTCATCGTCGGTGAAGGCTTCATCCATCGGCTTGCTGGCGAAATCGAAATTCAGCGCTTCAGACAACAGCGACAGCGTATCGACTTCGAGCGGCAATTTCTCGATCAGCGCCATTTTGTCCTCGGCTTCGGACTTCGTCGCGGCCACCACCGGCAGGATCAGATTGCACATTTTGACCTGTTCGGGATCGCGCCCGGCGGCGGCAATTTCGTCCTTCTGGGCTTTGTAGCCGGCCTGGGCGTGGGCAAGATTATGGGCGGCGGCGAAAATCACTTCTGACCAGCGCGCGGCAAAGCGGCGCCCCCGCCCGGATGATCCGGCCTGGATGATCACCGGCTGACCCTGGGGCGAACGCGGGACGGTGAACGGGCCACGCGATTTGAAATTCGGCCCAACATGGTCGAGCCGGCGGACCTTGTGGCCATCACCGAAGCGGCCA
>JACMOQ010000325.1 GCA_014377905.1 Acetobacteraceae bacterium
GCCATCGGGGAGGCAGGATGATGTCGTTGCCAGAGCCCGTGCCACAACCCGAATTTCATCGGCCATTGATCATCGGCCGGATCGGTGTCGGCCATGCCGAAACCCTCATCGCCTCGGAGGCGGAATGTGCAGCGCTCGCCCAGCGTATGGGGTTGCCTGCCATCACCGCGCTGCGATGCAGCTTCACCCTGGTGCCGACCGGTAAATCGGGCTTTACCGCTGACGGCCGGCTCAAAGCCCGGGTCCTGCAAACCTGCGTCGTTTCGCTGGAAGATTTCGCCGCCGACATTGATGACGTGTTCCGGGTGCAGTTCGTCCCCGCTGTACGCCTCGCGGCCGCGGCCGACATGGCAACGGTGGACGATCCCGACTCCGAGGACGAAGTGCCTTATCACGGCACAACGATGGATCTTGGTGAGGCCGCAGCCGAGCAGCTGGCACTGGTGCTCGATCCTTACCCGCGTGCCCCTGACGCCGTGCATCCCGCCGCCGAACCGGCCGACGACCAGCCTCCCCACCCGTTTGCCGGGCTGGGGCGCTTGCGAAAAACACCCTAGTCGGCACCCTGCCGTGACGCTGCAACCCACCGCCGGGCCGCGTTGTGTGGAATGGCTTGCAGGGTATGGGGGTGTCTGCTAGACGGCGCGGCTCGCGTAATTGACAGAACACCCTATTTTGTTGGTTCGCGTGAATTTGCAATATGTGGTCAGGCCACGAAGCTGCATGGGCAGTTTTGGGCCTGGATCATTCAGACCGGAGTGGCGGTGTCTCATGGCTGTCCCGAAAAAGAAGTCCTCTCCCTCGCGGATGGGCATGCGACGCAGCCATCATGCGCTGACCAGCGTAGCGCACGCAGAATGCGGAAATTGCGGCGAGCTGAAGCGCCCGCACCATGTCTGCAGCCATTGCGGGCATTACGATGGCCGCGAAGTGGTGGCCGCCGGCAAGCCCCTGAAGGGCGCAGTTCGCGCCTGATCGCGCGGGCCCAGGCATCGCGGATGTCGGCCAACGGCCGCACCTGCGCTGTCACGGTGCGACCATCGGGTGATCAATATCAGCCAGGGTTGGCCTCGTGACCGACATTTACAGCCTTGCGATCGATGCGATGGGCGGCGATGCCGCACCGGCATCGGTGGTTGCAGGGCTTGACCTGGCCGCTGAGCGGCATCCGGGCAGCCGGGTGCTGCTTTTTGGCGATGAAATAGCGCTTGCCCCGTTGCTTGTCCGTTTCAAGCGGGCGGCCGCGATCTGCACGGTGCGGCATACGGCAGAGGCGATCAGCAGCGACCTCAAACCCACCCAGGCCCTGCGACTGCGTGGCGCCTCGATGCGGCTGGCGATCGATGCGGTGGCGTCGGGGGAGGCGGGGGGCGTGGTTTCGGCGGGCAACACTGGTGCTTTGTTGGCGCTTGCGAAAATCGTGATTAAAACGCTGCCCGGCATCGACCGACCGGCGATGGCCGCGATCAGCCCATCGGCACGGGGCGACGTGGTGATGCTCGACCTTGGCGCCAACGTGCAGTGCACGACCCGCAACCTGATCGAATTCGCTCTGATGGGCGATGTGTTCGCGCGCACCGTCCTCGGCCTGCCGGCGCCCACGATCGGGTTGCTGAATGTCGGCTCCGAAGAGCTGAAAGGCAGCGACCAACTGCGTCTGGCCGCCGAAGGCCTGCGCGCCAGCCATCTTGGCCCACAATTTTATGGTTTCGTTGAAGGCCATGATATCGCCGCCGGCACCACCGATGTGATCGTCACGGATGGTTTCACCGGCAATGTTGCGCTTAAAACCGGCGAGGGTGCGTTGAAGCTGATGGGCACAATGCTGCGTCAGGTATTTTCGGCATCCATCGCCACCCGAATTGCCTATCTGCTGGCCCGTCCCGGCCTGGATCGGCTGCGCGAATGGCTCGATCCGCAGCGTTATAATGGCGCGGTGATGCTGGGGCTGGCCGGGGTGGTGGTTAAGTCGCATGGTGGCGCCGACGCACGCGGCTTCGCGTCCGCGGTGGATGTCGCCATGGATATGGTTGTGCACCGCTTCAACGAAGGGATCCGCGACGGGCTTGCCCGCATGCAAGACGTGCCGCCGATCGCGGGACAAGTATCTGCGCCCTCGGCGCGTGGGATTTGAGTTATGGCCGACACTAATCAATCCATCCCGCAAGCGGGGCGCGTGACCCGCAGCCAATTAACCGGGATTGGTGCCTATCTGCCGCGCGATCTGATCAGCAACGACGAACTTGCCAAGCGGGTTGATACGTCCGATGCCTGGATTCGCGAACGCACCGGCATCCGCCAGCGTTATCTCGCCCAGCCTGACGAAACCTGTGCCTTCATGGCAACCGAAGCCGCCCGCATGGCGCTCGCCGATGCCGGGATTGCCGCCGAGGCGGTGGATGCCATCCTGCTGGCGACCGCCACGCCCGATCAGGCGTTTCCCGCAACCGCGGTGCGGGTGCAGGCAGCGATTGGCGCCAAGGGATTTGCGTTCGATCTGTCGGCTGCCTGCAGCGGTTTCATCTATGCGCTGACAGTCGCCGACGCGCTGATCCGCGCCGGGCAAGCGCGCAACGTGCTGGTGATCGGCTCGGAAGTTTACTCGCGGATCATGAACTGGGAGGATCGCGGCACCTGCGTGCTGTTCGGGGACGGCGCCGGAGCAGTGCTGCTGCAGGCCGGCGCGGGCGATGGCAGCCACGATGACCGCGGCATTCTGTCGGCGCATATCCATTCCCATGGCGATCTTGGCGATATTCTTTACGTCGATGGCGCAGTTGGTCGATCGGACCGTCCTGGCCATCTGGTGATGCATGGGCGGGAAGTATTTCGCCATGCCGTCGCCAAACTGTCTGAAACCGTTCAACAAACCCTGGTGGCGTGCGGGCTCACCATCGCCGATATCGACTGGCTGGTGCCGCATCAGGCCAATATGCGCATCATCGATGGAGTCGGCCGGCGGCTCGGCATTCCCGCTGAAAAAGTCGTGGTGACCGTCGATCAACACGCCAACACATCCGCCGCATCAGTGCCGCTGGCGCTGCATGCCGCTTACAAGGACGGGCGGATAAAGCGCGGCCATTTGATTATGATGGAAGCCCTCGGCGGCGGTCTGACCTGGGGGTCGGCGCTGGTCCGGTTCTGAGGTTGGTTGCAACGCATTCGCTCCAACCGGCTGAATTCAATATATTCTTGACGTAATGCCCAACTCTGCCTAGCGTTGCGTATATGAGCACAGTCACACGCGCGCACCTGACCGAGACGATCTATACCCAGGTCGGACTCTCCCGCAACGAATCGGCTGACCTGCTGGAGGCTGTTCTGGCCCGGATGGGGGCCGTGCTTGAGGATGGAGAATCCGTTAAAATCAGTGGATTTGGGACCTTTTCGGTCCGACAGAAGGGGCGCCGCATCGGGCGCAATCCCAAGACCGGCGCCGAAGTGCCAATCTTGCCGCGGCGGGTGCTGGTGTTCCGTCCGAGCCAGGTCCTCAAGGCACATGTCAATCACACCGCCGTGCCGGTTGGGGATGACGAATGACCGATGGGCCAATGCCGGACTTTGATGCCGCCGCTTTGACGGAAAGCGATATCGCCAATGTCCGCGCACGGCCCAAGAAAGCCCCCAACGCGTTCCGAACCATCAGCGAAGTGGCGGATGATCTTCACATCCCGCAGCATGTCCTGCGATTCTGGGAGACCAAGTTTCCCCAGGTAAAGCCACTCAAGCGCGGGGGCGGGCGGCGCTATTACCGGCCCGACGATATTACCCTGCTGCGACAGATATCTGACCTGCTTTATACCCAAGGCTACACCATCAAGGGCGTGCAGCGCCTACTGCGTGAAGGTGGCGGCCGACTTGCCGATAATATTCCGCCGCCGCCGCCCGAGGAAAAAGCCGAACTCGACGCGGACATGGTTCAGGATCACGAGCCGCAACTGCCGATGCCGGGCCTGGCGATGCTGCCGTCCAAGCCGGTGCGCGGCGACAAACCGACCGCCAAGCCCGCCAAGGCGGCATTCCAGCCAACCGACGCTTCTGACCACGCCGCAGAAAACGCCCGGCTGCGGTCGCTACTGGCGCTGACCTTGCGGGAATTGCAATCACTGCGGGCACAACTGCCAGCATAATCCGCCATGCGCGATTGCGTCGCGTGCCCGGCGATGCTACCACCCAGATCTGGCCGGAGCGTAGCGCAGCCTGGTAGCGCATCAGTCTGGGGGACTGAGGGTCGTGGGTTCGAATCCCGCCGCTCCGACCAAAACCCCTACCGCACCCCCGATGGCCACAGCACCACCCGCGCGGTTTGCAGCAAAATGATCACGTCAAACCACATCACGTAGTTTTTTACGTAATAGAGATCGTAGCTCAACTTCGATCGCGCATCGTCGATCGAAGCGCCATAGGGATAGTTCACTTGGGCCCAGCCGGTCAGCCCCGCCTTGACCATATGACGCTGATTATAAAGTGGGATTTTCTCGGTAAGTTCGTGAACAAACTCGGGGCGCTCCGGTCGTGGCCCGACCAAGGACATGTCACCGCGCAACACATTGAATAATTGCGGCAGTTCATCCAGCCGCGATCGCCGCAGAAAATGTCCGACCCGGGTTATGCGGTCATCGCCACTTGCGGCCCACACCGCACCGCCCGCCTCGGCATCGCGTCGCATGGTGCGCAGCTTGAGAATGCTGAAATGCCGACGGTCCTGGGTGATCCGGGTTTGGCGATAGAGCACCGGCCAGCCATCGTCGATCACTATGGCCACCATCGCCAGCAGCAGGACCGGGCTTGCAATGGTCAGCATCACCAGGCTGACGCAGATATCGAGCGTGCGCTTTAACGCCCGATCCAGCAGGCTGACCTGAAATCCTTCGGAATAAACAATCCAGCTCAGCTCCATGCGCTTGAGATCGACCCTGCGGATCTCGCGTTCAACGAAGCTCAGATACTGCTCGACCATGAAACCGGCGGTCTTGCAGGCCAAAAGCGCTTCAAGGTCCATCCCCCGCCGCTCGTCCGGGGCGACAACGATGTCACTGGCATTCAGCCGGCGGGCCTCGTCCAGCAAACTGGAGGTCGCGGTGACCAGCGTCACCGTCGGATCGTCGCGCAATCTGGGGTCGATCGGGCCATAGGACGGGTCATGCAGGCACGTGATTTCGTAGGCGAGGTAGCGTCCTTCCTTGCGCAGCATCCACACCAGGTCCCAGGCACGGGCGCCGGCGCCGATCACCAACAGGTTGAGCCGCATCAGCCGGTAGCGCCGCAAGCTTCGAAACAGCAGCCGTGCCGCCACCGCCGAGATGCCGAAACACCCGACAGCGGCGGTGAACAGCAGGGTTGCGTGGGCCGGTTCCTGCCAGCCGTCGATCATCCGGGTCAGCAGTTTTCCCGCAATCATTGCCGTCAGGCCACCAAGGCCAAGCACCATTGGCAGCCGGCCAAGCGCCTTTCTGGTTTCCAGCACGACATCGCGGCGATAGAGCCCGAGCGCGTAAAAGCACAGCAGCATCTCCGCCGGATAGAGCAGCGCTGGCGCGATCCAGTCCCGCGCGAGATGCTGGTCGATCCCCGGCGTTGCCAGCATCCAGGCAAGCACCAGCGGCCAGGCCAGCAAGGCCATGACCGCATCGAGCACAAACATAACCGCCCCGGGTGTCACGCGCCGGGAACGCCCGCCCTGACCAAGCGATCAGTCAAAGCTTGCTGACGTCGTATCGGTGGTTTTGTTGTACCGGATGGTGATCTTGTCCACCGAGCACAAATCGATGTTTTTCCAAACCGCGTTCGAACTATCGACGGTATAGACCACTTTGAGGTCCCATTTGCAGGTCTTCGAGGCACGATTGAATTTGATCTCGACCGCGACGCCATCGCCCAGAGTGCCCGTACCCAGCACGTCATTTTCCCACTCGTCCGAAGCGGACGGCGCGACATAAACTTCCTTCAGTTCGTAGCCGGTGCGATTGGACAGAGTGAAATCCTGCTTGGCCTCCTGGGCATAAGCCGACGGAGCGGCGCTCAGGGCAAGTCCGGCTGCGAAAAAACCGGTCAGAATGCTGCGTTTCATGGATTTGTCCTTTCTGCGGTCATCTGATCCAGGCACGACGACCGATCGGGTAGGCTAGGCCGGGAACGCCGGGTTGAGAAGCGACAATATCGCGACAAATCGTTTGAAAAGCGTGAACACCCCGATGCACTGGCGTGCATCCCAGCCTGGCGCTAGTATTGGTAAAATTTTGGAGGATACAGCCATGAAAATTGGTTTTTTCAATGATTTCCGCCTTGGCGTTATCAAACACGACAGCACCGGCGCGGGCTCGATTGTCGACGTCACCGACGCGGTCGCCGATATTGCCCGCATAGGACCGCATGATCTGATCAATGGCGTCATCGCCAGCTGGGCAACCAGCCGCGGCAAGCTTGAAGCCGCGAGCGCCGGCGCAGGCGTGGCCCTTGCCAGCGTTACCCTGCGCGCGCCGCTGCCCAAGCCGGGCAATATCGTGTGCATGGCAGTCAACTATATGGAAGACGGCACTCGCAGCGAGCCCGCCATTATCAACGCCTTCCACAAGGCCTCAACCGCTGTCATCGGGCACGGTGGCACCATGGTGCTGCCTGACGTTTCCGCCGTGGTGTTCGAGGGCGAAGCGGAACTCGGGCTGGTGATCGGCAAGCCGACCTCCCACGTGTCCCAGGCCGCTGCGATGGGCCATGTCTTCGGCTATCTCAACTTCATCGACGGCTCCGCGCGCGGTCTCGCCTCGGCGGGATTTTTCGCGATGAAGTCGCGCGATAGCTTCGCGCCGATGGGTCCGTGGATTACCACCGCCGATGAAATCGCCGATCCGCAGAATCTGGCGGTCCGGTTATGGGTCAACGGGGTGCTTAAGCAGAATTTCAACACCAACGACATGGGCCACAAGATCGCCCGCTGCATCGAATGGGTGAGTTCAATCCACGCGCTTCAGCCCGGCGACGTGCTAGCGACCGGCACCAACCATCGCGGCCTCGGCGCGTTTCAGCACGGCGACAATGTGGAACTTGAGGTCGCGGGCTGTGGCCGGTTGGCGATCAAGGTCACCGATGCGCTGGGCCGGACGTGGAATAAGCAGACCCGGCTGGAGCGGGTGACCGCCGGTTTAACGCCGGATACCGCGCCGCAGTTGAGCGGGAAATATTTCGCGTCCTAACGAAACCCGCCCTGCCTGTGCGAACAGGGCAGGGCGGAAACGCGATTTTCCGGTGCAATCAGAGGTTCATCGGGCGCGGGGGCGCGGCTTTGGCCACGTCGGGGATTTTACCCAACCCGTCCAAGCCATCCTTGCGTAACGCGCTGTCGCTGGCCTTGAGAACATCCTGCGCGACCTGCTTCAAATTGTTGACAAGATCGCCGCTCAGCGTTTCATCAACAAACGCACCGACCGTCTTGTTGGCAGTCAGGCCATGGGCACGGGTGCTGTCCAGACCGGCGTCGAGCACATGCTGGGCAACCTTACCGCCGCGATCGACGGTTTCCTGAGCCAAATCCCGGGCGGCCGCACGCGCTTTGTCGGCAATGTCGCCAAGGGCCTCCTGTTCCTTGTCGGCCTGCGGCACGATTGCGCCCAGCAGTGCCCCGAGCGCCAAACCGATCGCCCCCAGCAGCATCGGGTTATCGGTAATCGTGGCGAGCAGACTGCTGCCGGCCTGTTGGGTAGGCCGAACCGGGGTTGACTCGGGCCCGCTATTGCCTTGGGCTTTGCCCATAAATTGCCCGCTGGCGTCGCTCGCCCAATCGCGCAGGTCGTGCGCACCGTCGCTCACGCTATCGCTGGCCGACTGCCATGCGTCCTGCACGCGCTTGCTAAAGCTTTCAAAAGTGTCCTGGGCCTGGCGAACAAC
>JACMOQ010000326.1 GCA_014377905.1 Acetobacteraceae bacterium
CAGCTATCTGTCCAATGTTGGGCTGGCGATCAGCGACTTCGCCCTGCAGAACAAGAAGCTGTTTATCGGTGGCGAATCCTTGACCGATGCCCTGGTCTGGCAGAAAGGCCACCGCTATTGCTACCGGCTGCGCGCATCGACCTACATGCAGGCACGGATGCTGATCGGTGACGCGGCGAAGTTTGGCGCCAAGCGCTGGGTATCAGTGTCGCCGAACTACGAATATGGCCAGTCGCTGGTTAAATGGTTCAAGATCCTGTTGGCCCAACGCCAGCCTGGGGTCGAATTTGTCGCCGAGCTTTGGCCCGCTTTGGGCAATATCGATGCCGGCGCCACAGTTGCAGCCCTCGAACAAGCCAAGCCCGACGCAATCTTCAACGGCACGTTCGGCCCCGATCTCACCAAATTTGTCCGCGCCGGCAACACCCGCGGGCTATTCGAGGGTCGCAAAGTTGTCTCCGTGCTGACCGGGGAACCGGAATACCTTGAACCGCTCGGCGACGAAGCCCCCGCCGGTTGGCTGGTTACCGGCTATCCGGTCGATAGCGTGACCGATGCGGGCAACCTCGGCTTCATTGCCGCCTACAAGGCGCGTTTCAACGAATTACCCAAGCTTGGCTCGGTGGTTGGCCACGCGATGATCGCCGGGATTGCCGCCGGGATCGTCAAAACCGGATCGGTTGAAACAGAAGCGATGGCGGACGGCTTCGGCGGCGCGAAATTTGCCACCCCGTTCGGTCCGGTGACGTGGCGCGCACTTGACCATCAGGCGACGTTTGGCGCGTTTATCGGGCGCACCGCGCTGAAGAACGGCCGCGGGACGATGGTGGATTGGCGCTATATCGATGGGGCGGATGCGCTGCCTTCGGATGAGGAAGTTAAGAAATTAAGGCCAGCGTGAAGCGAGAATCTTCTTTGTTTGAAAACAAAGAAGCAAAAAAACTTCACTACTTTGTTGCCGTTGGCGTGACTCCATCCGCGGTCCCAAGCCAACGGCCACAAAGTATCAAAAAGTTTTTTTGGTTCTTTTTGTTTACAAAAAGAACATTTTCTTTCTAATGTCCTTCTTCCTGACCCAAACCCTGACCGGCCTGGCCAGCGCCTCCAGCCTGTTCCTGGTCGCCGCCGGCCTCACGGTCATTTTCGGTGTTACCCGTGTGGTGAATTTCGCCCATGGCAGCCTGTGCATGCTCGGCGCCTTCATCGGCTGGAGCATCCTCACCCGCTTGCCGCGCGATCCGGCATGGTTTGCGCTCGGCGTGCTCGGCACCGCCGCCGCCACCGCGCTGATTGGGGCGGCGCTGGAAATCGGTCTATTGCGCCGGATCTACCGCGCGCCGGAATTGTTCCAGCTGCTGGCAACTTTCGGCGTAGTGCTGGTGCTGGCCGACGCGACCTTGTGGCTGTGGGGCCCGAATGATCTGCCTTTGCCCCGGCCGCCCTGGCTGCGGCAATTCGTGATGATCGCCGGCAGCCGGTTTCCGCTTTTTGATCTGGTGCTGATCGCCATTGGCCCGTTGGTGCTCGCTGGGCTGCTGCTGGTGTTTCATCGCACCCGATGGGGGGTGCTGGTGCGCGCGGCGACGCAGGACCGTGACATGGTCGCAGCCCTCGGGGTGGATCAGCGCCTGTTGTTCACCTCGGTCTTCGCCTTGGGCGCGGGCCTTGCCGGGCTGGGCGGAGTGCTGGCATTGCCGGCCGGATCGGCGAATTTGCAAATCGACCTGGCGGTGATCACCGAGGCTTTCGTGATCGTGGTGGTCGGCGGCCTGGGCAGTATCGGCGGCGCCTATCTGGCCGCGGTGCTGATCGGGGTGTTGCAGGCATTCGGGGTGGTGGTGCTGCCGGGCGCGACCCTGGTGCTGGTTTTTGTGGTGATGGCGGTGGTGCTGGTGGTGCGCCCCTACGGCCTGCTTGGCCGCGATCGCGGCGAAAGCCGGACCGACGCCGAGGCGGTGACCCTCCAGCGCCCGGCCGGCCTTTGGCAAATCACCGCCGCGGGCATCGGGCTAGCGCTGTTCCTGGCCGCGCCGTTGCTGTTCGGCCCGTTCGCGATGGCGATTGCCACCGAAATGCTGGTGGCGATGCTGTTTGCCGCCAGCCTGCATGTCATGATGGGGCCGGGCGGAATGCCGAGCTTTGGCCATGCGGCGTGGTTCGGCATCGGTGCCTATGGTGCCGCGCTGCTGGCGCAGAATCTGGCAACCCCGATGCCGCTGGCCCTGGCTGGCGCACCGATCCTGGCGGGGCTGGCGGCCTTCGCGGTGGGCGCCTTCATTGTCCGGCTGTCCGGGGTTTATCTGGCGATGCTCACCCTCGCTTTCGCCCAGATCGTCTGGGCGGTTGCCGTGCAGTTTGTCGGGCTGACCGGCGGGGATAACGGCGTGTTGGGGGTGTGGCCCGCCGATCCGCGCGGTTTTTATTACGTCGCGCTCGGCCTCTGCGTCGGCGGCGTGCTGATTTTGCGCCGGGTGCTGTTCTCGCCGTTCGGTTTTGCGCTGCGGGCCGGGCGCGATGCGCCAGCCCGGGCGGCGGCATCGGGGATCGATATGACTGCGCACCGCCTCGCCGCCTTCACCCTGTCTGGGGCTACCGCTGGGCTTGCCGGGGCGATCTTCACCTATTCGAAGGGCAGCGCCTTCCCGACCTATATCAGCGTCAGCCATTCGGTGGACGCGCTCATCATGGTGCTGCTCGGCGGCATCGGTAGCCTCGCCGGGCCGATTATCGGCGCAATCGCCTATACCGGGCTGTTCGATCTGCTGCTGGCGACCGATTTCTGGCGGGCCCGGCTGGGCGCGATCATCATCGCGCTGGTGCTGTTCTTCCCGGCGGGTCTGGCCGGATGGGCAGAGCGCCGCCGATGATCGTGCTCGCGGTCTCCGGGCTGCAAAAGCGCTTCGGCGGGGTCCGCGCGGTTGACGATGTGACATTTTCCATCGTTGCCGGGGAAATTTTGGCGCTGATCGGCCCCAACGGCGCCGGCAAATCAACCTGCTTCAACCTGATCAATGGCCAGATCACCCCCGACCACGGCACAATTCACCTGCATGGCCGCGACATCACTGGCCTCGCCCCGCGCCAGATTGCCCGGCTCGGCGTCGGGCGCAGCTTTCAGATCGCGGCAGGCTTTGCTTCAATGACGGTGCGCCAGAACCTGCAAACAGCCTTGGCCGCGCACCACCGGCAGAGCTGGCGTTTCTGGCACGACGCAATGGGCGCCCATGTCGCGGAGGCCGCGGCACTGCTCGCCCGGGTCGGCCTCGCCGCCCAGGCCGACCGCGCCGCGGGGGTGCTGGCCTATGGCGACCTCAAACGGCTCGATTTGGCAATCGCACTGGCCGGCGCGCCGGGATTGCTGCTGATGGATGAGCCAGGCGCCGGCATGGCGCTCGCCGAACGCGGCGCGCTGATGCGGCTGGTGCAAAAATTGGCGCGTGAGGACGGGATGGCGGTGCTGTTCACCGAGCATGACATGGCGGCGGTCTTCGCCATTGCCGACCGGGTTGTTGTGCTCGATCGCGGCAAAATCCTTGCGTCCGGCGATCCGGCGAGCGTGCGTGCCAACCCCGTGGTCCAGGCGCGCTATCTCGGGTCGGGCCGATGACATATTTGCTGGAGGCATCGCAGCTGTCGGCGGGATATGGCCGGGCGACAATTCTCGACGGCATCGCGCTCGCGCTTCCTACCGGCGCCATCACCGCACTCCTCGGGCGCAACGGCGCCGGCAAATCGACCCTGATCAAAACCTTGATCGGGCTGCTGCCGCCGCGCGCCGGCACGATCCGCTTTGCCGGGCACGAAATTGCCAGCCTGCCGCCCTGGCGCATCGCCCGGCTCGGGATCGGCTACGTGCCGGAGGAACGACGCATCTTCACCGACCTGACGGTTGCCGAAAACCTGATGGTCGGCGCCCGCGCCCGCGATGATGGCCGACCTGGCTGGACCACGGCACAGATTTTCGCACTGTTTCCCAACCTTGCCGAACGTGCCCACGCCTCGGCCCGCCAAATCAGCGGCGGCGAGCAGCAAATGCTCGCCATAGCCCGCACCTTGATGGGCAATCCGCGCCTGCTGCTGCTTGATGAACCGTCCGAGGGCCTTGCCCCGGTGATTGTCGATGAGATGATCGCCATGCTGCGCCGCCTGCGCGACGGCGGAATTACCATGCTGGTGGCGGAACAAAATCTGGCGTTCGCCGGGCGGCTCGCCGATCACGCAATCATTATCGAAACCGGACAGGTCACCTGGACCGGCACAATGGCGGCGTTGCAGTCCGCACCGGAAATCGCTGCCCTGCGTTTGGGGGTGTGATCGCCGCCGGGATCGGCTAGGCTCAAAAAAATGCAGGAGAATGGGCCATGAAACTGGGACGCCTGGGTGTTTGGAATCCGAATGACCGCCTGCCCCCGCATGAGCTGGTGCGCTTACTGAAAACCTCGGAAGACCTGGGATATACCGCATTATGGTATCCCGAAGCGGTGGGTTACGAAGCCCTTTCGAGTGCGGCCTTCATGCTTGCCAACTCCACCACCCTAAGTATCGGCAGCTCAATCGCCAGCACCTATGCGCGTGACGCCTTTACCGCACGGCGTGGCCTGATTGGTTTGAGCCAGATGTTCGATAACCGCTTCATCCTCGGGCTAGGCGTCAGTCATGGCGCGATGGTCAACGCGCGCGGTCACGTATACGACAAGCCGGTGCCGACCATGCGGGCCTATCTCGATGGGTTGTACGGCGCTGAACCGGGTGCCGATCAGTGGCCGGTGATGCTGGCGGCCTTGGGGCCGGTGATGACCAGGCTCGCGTTCGAACGCAGCATGGGGGCGCTGCCGGTCAACACGACGCCTGAGCACACACGGCAGACGGCGGCGATAATGCCGGCGGGCAAGCATCTGGTGGTGGCGCAAAAATTCGTGCTCGAGACTGACCCCGCGAAGGCGCGTGCCATCGGGCGGGCGGAACTTGCGATGTATTTTTCCCTGCCCAACTATCTTGCCCATTGGAAGCGGCTCGGATTTTCCGAGGCCGAACTGCAAAACGGCGGCTCGGATCGGCTGATCGATGCGATGATCAATTGGGGCACGGTCGCTGACGTGAAACGCCAAATCCGCGCCCATTTCGACGCCGGCGCCACCCATGTCTGCATCCGCCCGGTGCATCCCGACGGAGATTACGCGGCGCGCGATGCGGCGTTGAAGCTGATGGCGGATTTGTAGACGTCTAATAACAATGCCCCTTGTCCCAAATGCTTGATCGGCCAGAGGCTGGAACGCTTGGTATTAGCAGGTTGGATTGGCCCCGCCTTGACGTAAAGCAATGACGCGGGGGCGGCCGCAGGATATTTTCACTCTCACCTAACGGGGACGAAAATCGCCATGACCGAATTCCTCCACGACCGCGAACAAGCCTTCGAAGCCAAGTTCGCCCATGACCAGGACCTGCGCTTCCGGGTCGCCGCCCGCCGAGACAAGCTGTTCGCGGCCTGGGCGGCGCAGACCTTGCATTTGTCCGCACCGGCGACCCAAGCGTTGGTGGCTGCGGTTCTGCACATCCCCGACCTGCACAACCACACCGACATGCTGGTGACCCGGATTGCCGAAATATTCGCGGCACAGGGGCACGCGGTCGAACGCAATGCGCTGGCCGACGCGTTAGGTGAATGCGCGCGTCAGGCCAAGCATCAGCTGATGGACGCCCCCAACGCCTGAATTTGACGTCTGAACCCGACCCTCCGACACTCTGCCAAAATAGCGGAACGG
>JACMOQ010000327.1 GCA_014377905.1 Acetobacteraceae bacterium
CTTTCATGACCTCGGGTCCGGTCGTGGTGCAGGTGCTCGAAGGCGAAAACGCCATCCTCGCCAATCGCGAGATCATGGGCGCCACCAACCCCGACAATGCGGACGCCGGCACCATCCGCAAAGAATTTGCCGAGAGCATCGAAGCCAATTCGGTGCACGGCTCCGACAGCCCGGAAGCGGCCGCGGCCGAGATCGCCTATTTCTTCGCCGGGACTGAACTGGTCGGGTAGCCAAGCATTGGGCGCTGTCCGCTGTGTGTTCAGACCGGACACATAGCGGGCAGATGGTCAATCAGATAACGGCGATCAGTTTCCCCCCGCCACGCGCCGCGACGATCGCATCCAACCGCTGCCGCATCCGCGTCAGTTCCGGTCCGTGGCGCACCTGCCGTGCGCAGGCATGGCGCTGCCATATTTCCAACGCGCCCAACCCGGAAAAGCGCGGATGGATGTCCATCACCACGCCCTCGAACGCCGACCGATTGCCGGTATCGAGATAGGATTCCGTCGGCAAATTCTCCGCCATCACCACGTCATGCGTCGTCAGTTCGATATGATGCCAGACGATCCGCGCCACCGGATGCTGATAAATGCTGACGCCGTTGATCAGACAAATCGCCGGGATCAGCACCCCATCAACGAAAAGCGCGTGATCGGGGGAGACCAGCAAATCCCGCCTTGGCGCGCCCGGCCCGAACGCCCCGGCGGTGATCCGCACCGGATGTAGCGCATCAGGATCAGGATGGCGGGACGGCACCACAGCGCGTCGGCCGCACCAGACCACTTCGACGCTGTCGCCCCGATGGGTGATGACCCGGTCACCGACCGCGATGGATTCGATGGCGCGCTCGCCTTTGTCTGTCAGAATGCGTGTGCCGGCGGCAAAGCAGGCCGCCTGCGCCGCATTGGTGACCGTGCGGAGCGGATTGGTAACGCCGGGTTCGTAAACATAGCTGATATCAATCTCCGCCCCGGCCGCGGTGCCCAATGTGGCGTTGAAATCGCTGGGACCACTGATCCGGCCCAACGCGGCAGCCACTACGGTCAGGTCGATTGTCCCGGCGCCAGTAAAGGCAATAAGATCAGCGTCATCGGTCAACTGCGTCCCAAAATCGCCGTTGCTGCTGGTCGTGCCGATTTGCGCCATCAGCCCCGATGGCCCGGAATAGTCGATCGTCCCATCAAAGCTGGCGAGACTGCCGCCAGCACTGGCCGTGGTTTTGGTGATTACCACGGTCCCGCCGGGCGCGGCCAACAAAGTGAAACTGGTTGTGGTGATGCCGCTGACTGCGCTCGCCGCGCCGAGATTTTCCACCACGAGGCTGGTGCTGACCCGCCCAATCACCGTCACGTTTATGCCATCAAGCTTGCCAAGCGCTGGGTCGAATTTGGTGAAATGGACCGATTTCTGCCAGTCCGTAACGCTTGGAGCGATCGTTTGAGTTTGGGTAGGAGAGGTTATTCCAAAAAGTGGACCGTACGATATGTTAAGAAACGCCAAAATCGAGCCACTATCCGAAGAACTAAAAAAACTCCCGACCGTCCGAGGCGGTGGCGGAATGGTCACTTCCGTTGTATATCGATACTGCAACGTCACCGTCGCAGCCTCCGTCACACTCGTCTGCACAAAAAAGTTACCACCGCCCGCAACCGAACCGCTGAAACCCGAACCCTGCACCGCAAAACTGACCGTGCCGGCACCGGTAAACGCATCCCGTCCAAGCGCACTGAGCAGGACCGCGTCACTGCTGGTCGCGCCGCCGGATTGCAACGTCAGCACACCGCGATTGGCCGTCGTCAAAGCCGCCGGATCGTAAGCGCCAAGCGTCGCCGTCGCTGTTGCTGTCGGCGCAACCGACAGCAAAAACTCACCCGACGAGAACAGCGCGGAAGCTGGGGAGCGCAGCGTAAGTGTGCCGCTAAGGCCGCCCGTGACTTGCGCCGCCGTAACCTGCAAATTCTGCACAAAATCCGTGCCGGCCGCGCCACCCAAAAGGGTCACAATAACCGCATCCAGCGTACCAAGTGCCGGATCGAACTGCCCAAACGTCAGGTTTCGGGTGCCGTTCGCCGCAGTGGCCCCGAAGCTCATCGATTGTGGTTGGGATAATAAGATGGTCATGATTTGCCTATGAAAAGGCGATACAAATACGCAACTATTTACCTAAGCTAGCCACTGGGCATTTTCAAGATGCCCCTTCGTAAGGCGGATGGCGCAAGCGCTTATCCGCCTTACACTTTGATTTAACTGAGGAAATCATCCCACCGCCCGAACCGCCAACGCCAACCGCTTCGCTGCCTCGCCCGCCCGCGCCACCGGCATCGACGCAAACCCCACCACCAGCCCCGCCATCCGCGATGCCCCCACATAGTACCCAGCCAGCGGAGACACCGCCAAACCCCGCGCCCGCGCCGCCACCACCACCGCTTCCTCATTCCCGCCCGCCAGCGCCAGCACCAGATGCAATCCGCCCGGCGCCGCCACCGCCGTAACCGCCGGGCAATGCCGCGCCAATGCCGCCAGCAACGCCGCGCGGCGTTTGGCGTATTCGGTCCGCATCCGCCTGATATGCGGCGCCAATCGCCCGGCCGCCATGAAATCTGCCAGCACCGCCTGCGCCAATGCCGCCGGCCCACGATCGGACAAAGCGCGCGCGCGCTCAAATGGCGCCACCATCGCCTGCGGCATCACCGCAAAGCCAATCCGCAATGCCGGTGCCAGGGTTTTGCTGAATGTGCCGCAATAAATCACCCGCCCGGCGCGATCCAAATTGGCCAATGGCAGCAGCGGTTTACCCTCCCAGCGAAACTCTGAGTCACAATCATCTTCCAACACCCAGGCATCGGCCTGGGCTGCCCAGTCCAGCAACGCCAACCGCCGCCCGATCGGCAACGCGCCACCCAACGGCGTGGCATGCGACGGCGCCACCAGGACCAGCTTTGCATTCGGTGCGCGGGCAATCCCGACGGCGACATCCATGCCATCGCCATCGCTGGGCACCGGCACCAGCCGCGCCCCGGCCGCCGCCAGCGCCCCACGGCCGGCGATGTAGCCAGGATCTTCCACCCAGGCCGGATCGCCGGGATCGAGCAGCATATCGGCTGCAATCCGCAGCGCCTGCTGGGTGGCGGACGTCACCACAATCTGCTCCGGCGTGGTCAGCAACCCACGGGTCGCCGCCAGATGCGCCGCCACTTCAACGCGCAGCGCCAGCAAGCCCTGCGTATCCGGGTAGGCCGATAAGTCCGGCGACAGGCCACGCAGCACCCGTGCGGTCGCGCTCGCCCAGGCAGACGCGGGGAATAAATCCAACGCCGGTCCGCCGGCCGCGAAAAGCCCATCCCCAACCATCGGGCCGGCAGCCGATAACGGTGTGGCCGCGATCGCGGCCCCACGCGCCGACAGCCGAATGGCCGCAGCCTGCGGCAGGCCAGCCTGGGGTGGCGCGGCATCGGGTAAATCGGACGCGACGAAGGTGCCGCTGCCGATCCGCGTCCGAACATAACCTTCCGCCGCCAGCCGTTCATAGGCCAGCACCACGGTTTGCCGGCTGACCCCCAATTCATCTGCCAGATGCCGGCTCGGCGGCAAGCGCGCCCCGCCGATGAAGGTGCCAGCCAGAATCCCCAGCCGCAACCGATCAAACACCGCCTGCTGGAGAAATTGGTCTGGTATAATTTCAGAAATTTGGTCTAACATGATAGACCAATTCTAGCCTATCGCAGCCCATCCGCCAACAGGAGCCTTCGATGTATCTGCGCCCCGCCTTCACCGAAACCGATCTTGACCGAATAGCTGCGACAATCGCCGAAAACAGCTTCGGTGTGCTGGTGACTCGCACCGAAACCGGCATGGATGCCTCCCATATCCCGTTCCTGGTGGCGCGCGCCGGCGATGGCCTAGTGCTGTCCGCCCATCTCGGCCGCCCCAACGCGCAATGCGCGACCTTTGATGGTGGCGCGGCTGTGGCGATCTTCGGTGGCCCACATGCCTATATCGCGCCGGGCTGGTATGCGGCCCAGCCCGCCGTCCCGACCTGGGACTACATCGCCGTCCACGTCCACGGCGTGCTGGAACCGGTCGATGATGCAGCGGGAACCCTAGACATCCTGCGCGGATTATCCGTGCACGACCCGCTCGGCTTCACCCCCGACAGCCCGCCGGCCGCTTATATGGACGGCATGCTGCGCGGCATCCGCGCCTTCCGACTGCGGTCCACCAAGATCGAAGGGCAATGGAAAATGAGCCAGAACCGCAGCGTCGCCGATCGCCAGGGCGTGGTCGCTGGATTGCGCGACCAGGGGCACAGCGCAGTCGCCCATATGATCGCCGCAGACCTACCCATTTAAAACACAAAAAGCGGCAGTGGGATGCCCCACCGCCGCAAATCGGCTTGGCGATAACGCCTCGAATTAGAAGCCTTCGCGCTCCAGGCGCTTACGCTCCATTTTGCGGGCGCGGCGCACGGCCTCGGCGGCTTCACGCGCCCGACGCTCCGACGGCTTCTCGAAATGGCGACGCAGCTTCATCTCGCGGAAAATACCTTCGCGCTGCATCTTTTTCTTGAGCGCCTTGAGCGCCTGATCGACATTATTGTCGCGAACGAGAACCTGCACTGGGCCGACTGCTCCTTTCAGGGAGACGCCCCGCGTATCGGGGCGGCAAAAAACGCTCCGAGACGGCTGCCCGTCCAGGAAGAAGCGCGCTATAACATGGCCGTCCCAGCATTCCAACCCCTGCTGTTTAAGCGGAGCATCCCATGGCCATCATGAAAATCGCCCGAATGGGCCACCCGGTGCTGCTGCAGCACGCAGCCCCGGTCGAAGACCCGACCGCCCCGGAAATCCGCCGCCTGGTGGCCGATATGATCGAGACGATGGAAGACGCCCAGGGCGCCGGCCTCGCGGCCCCGCAGGTGCATATGCCGCTGCGGCTGTTTGTGTTCCGGGTCAACCCCGATCGTGCCACCGCCGACGCCGAGGATATCACCGTCCTGCCGCATGGCGTGGTGATCAACCCACAGATTGAACTGCTTGGCGACGATGTGCGCCTGCGCTGGGAAGGCTGCTTGTCGATCCCCGGCCTGCGGGCCGCCGTGCCGCGGTCGTGGCGCATCCGATACACCGGCGTCGATACCGACAACCGCCCGGTGGGTGGCGAGGTCACCGGGTTCCATGCCGGCGTGGTGCAACATGAATTCGACCATCTCGACGGCATCATGTATCCGATGCGCATGCAGGATTTCTCGCTTTTCGGCTTTAACGAGGAACTTGCACGCGCCGCGCAGGCGCGGACATGACCCCCGAGCGGAGCCCGGACCGCGACGCTGCCTTGCGCGCGATACTTCCGCACGTCGCGAGCCATGGCTGGCGGAGGGAAGCGCTGGTGGCGGCAGGCTATGACCGGCTGGACGCCGAATTGCTGTTCCCCGGCGGCACGGCAGATTTGCTCGACGCCTGGTGCGACCTCGCCGACCGCGACATGGACGCCGCGGCCATTGCCCAAGGTGTTGCCGATCAGCGGCTCAGCCGGCGGGTGCGGACCCTGATTGCTCTCCGCCTTGCCAATGCAGCCCCGCATAAGGACGCCATGCGGCGCGCAGTGGGGGTGTTCGTTTTGCCCAGCTACGCACCACTGGCGGCCCGCAGCACGGCCCGTACTGTGGATGCAATCTGGCATGCGGCCGGCGATACCTCGGCCGATTTCAGTTGGTATACCAAGCGCGCCATCCTGGCCGGGGTGTGGACCAGCACGCTGCTGTTCTGGCTCGCCCATGACGACGACGCGACCCTCGCCTTCCTTGATCGACGCCTCACGGGGGTGGCCCAGATCGGCAAACTGCGCGGGCGGGTTGAAGGCGCGCTGGCCCGGCTACGACCAGCCGCCTGATATTCATCTTGTGGCCTGCCTCAGTTGGTTCTATATTTAAGATCAATTGAACCCAGGAGGCCGCTATGCTCGATTTTGTCACCGCGCCGACCCCGATGGGCGTCATCGGCGGAATCGAATCCGGCCTGCCGCTTTCCACCCTTGACCAGGTTACGGACCAGATCGCCCCCGACGATAGCAAGTTCCGCTTCCTGATCATCCCCAAAGCGACCTGGACCCGGCGCCAGCGTGGCCAGCATCTCAGCCCGGCGGAAAGCGAAATCGTCGCGCGGCTGGCGCTGGTCTGGGAGCGCACGATGGAAATCTATCAGGACGAAACCGCTGCCCGCCGCTTCCTGCACACACCGCACCAACTGCTCGACGGGCGCACCCCGGTCGATGTCGCCCGCTGCACTGGCGCCGGGGCGCGCCTGGTGGAAGACATTCTCGGCCGGCTGGAGCATGGCAGCGCCCTGTGATTCTGGATCGGGTATTAACCTGCTACCGGATCGGCGACCCGCACGGCCAGTATCCGATCTATGACGCTACCGGATCGACCCTGGCACCCGGCCGCTGGAACAGCCTGACCAGCCCGATGATCTATGCCAGCACCAACTACGCCACCGCGATGCTGGAAAAACTCGTCCATGCTGGTGGCGCGCTGCCACCCCGTCAGCATTTCGTCACGATCAGCATTCCCAACGGGATCGCCTACGAAATGGTCACCAAGGACAGCCTGCGCGGCTGGCACGACGCGAATTGCAAAATCGCCCGCGCCTTCGGCCGTGCCTGGGTGCGCGAAGCCCGCAGTGCGGTGCTGATCGTGCCAAGCGTGGTGGCGCGGATGGATACCAACGTGTTGATCAATCCAGCGCACCCGGACGCAAGGGGCATCGGACACTCATTACCCGAACCTATCTGGTGGGGTGGGCGGCTGTTCGCGGGTTAATGACCGCCACCCTCCAGATACGCCGCGCGAATTTCCGGGCGCGCCAGCAAATCGGCGCCCGTGCCCGCCATGGTGATCTGGCCATTGACCAGCACATAACCGCGATGGGCCAGCCGTAGCGCCTGAAAGGCATTCTGTTCGACAAGCAAAACCGTGAGGCCGGTGGTTCGGTTCAATTCGCGGATCGCATTGAAAATCAGCTTCACCACCAACGGCGCCAGCCCCAGACTCGGCTCATCCAACAACAGCAGCTTCGGCTTGCTCATCAGCGCCCGCCCGATCGCCAGCATCTGCTGCTCGCCACCCGACAAGGTGCCGCCGCGCTGGGACAGCCGTTCCTTCAATCGCGGAAACAGAGTGAAAACCTGATCCAGTTCAGTGCCCAGGCTGGCTTCCGACTTGCCATGCGCGCCCATCAGCAGGTTTTCATAGACCGTCATGCGCGAGAATATCCGCCGCCCCTCCGGCGACTGGGCAATGCCGCGCCGCATGATCTGGTGCGTCGGCATGGCGGAAATATCGTCGCCAAGATGCAGAATTTTGCCGTCCCGCGCCCGCGGGGTGCCGCAGATCGTCATCATCAGGGTGGATTTGCCCGCCCCGTTGGCGCCGATAAGGGTCACGATTTCGCCCTCGTTGACCACCAGATCAACCCCGCGCAGCGCCTGCACCGCGCCGTAAAAGGTGGTGACGCCGGACAGGCTGAGCACCGCACTCATGCTGCCACCTCGTCCTCGTCGCCTTCGCCAAGGTAGGCCGCGATCACCTTGGGGTCGGCGCGGATTTCAGCAGGTGTCCCGTCGCTAATCTTGCGTCCATGGTCGAGCACCACGACATGGTCCGAAATCCGCATCACCACGCCCATGTCGTGCTCGATCAACAGGATTGAACTGCGGCCTGCCACATCCCGCCCGTCGCGAATGCGCACCAGCAGATCCGACAGTTCATCGCTTTCGCGCGGGTTCAGGCCAGCAGCGGGTTCATCGAGGCACAGCAATTCCGGGTCGGTGCACATCGCCCGGGCGATTTCGAGCCGGCGCTGATCGCCATAGGGCAAGCTGCCGGCCGGATCATCGGCGCGCGCGGTCAGCCCGGTCGCGTGCATCCACAGCTTGGCTTTTTCGATGGCGATATGTTCAGCTTGCGCATGGCCGCCGAGGCCAAACACCGCGAGCAGGCCATTGATCACCGTCGGCATCAAAAAATTATGTTGCGCCACCAACAGATTTTCCAACACGGTCATGCCGGCGAACAGGCGGATATTCTGGAACGTGCGCGCAACTTTGGCCCGCCCTGTGATCAGGTGGCCCGGCATCGCGGTCAGCGCAAAACCTTTGCCGTCGGCATGGGTCAATTGCAGCACGCCTTCACTCGGGCGATAAAACCCGGTGATGCAGTTGAACACGGTGGTTTTGCCGGCGCCGTTCGGACCGATCACTGCGGTGATTTCGCCGGCGCGGGCCTGAAACGACAGCGCATCGACCGCGATCAATCCGCCGAACCGCATGGTCAGCCGATCAACAGCCAGGAGCGGGGTTGCCATCAGCCGTGCCCTTCGGTCATCAGATTGGCACCGATCTTTTTCTTGGCGCCGAGCGAAACCGACGGCGTGCGGCCCGACAGGAAGCCGCGCGGGCGCACAACCATCACCAGCACCAGTGCGCCACCGAAGATCAACATGCGGTATTCTTGAAAATCGCGGAACATTTCGCCGCCGCCGATCATCACAATCGCCGCCAGCGCCACCCCCAATTGGCTGCCCAGGCCGCCGAGCACAACAATCGCCAGCACAATCGCCGATTCGATAAAGGTGAAGCTTTCCGGGCTGATGAACGCCTGCCGCGTGGCGAAGAATGCGCCGGCAAACCCTGCAAACGCAGCCCCGATCGCAAATGCGGTGAGCTTGGTGACCGTGACATCGATCCCCAGCGCACGACAGGCGATTTCGTCTTCACGCAATGCCTCCCACGCCCGCCCCAGCGGCAGCCGGCGCAAGCGCAGCGACACCCAGTTGGTCAGCAGCGCCAGACCAAGGATGACATAGAACAGAAAGATCACCCGGTGGCTGATGCTCGGCTCAATCCCGAAGAAATCGGCGAAGCTGCCCTTGCCACCGCCGGAATTGAACACCAGACCGAATAAAGTTGGCCGCGGAATGCCCGACATGCCGTTCGGCCCGCCGGTCAGCGTGGTCCAGTTGAGGATCACCACGCGGATGATTTCACCGAACGCGAGGGTCACGATCGCCAGATAATCGCCGCGCAAACGCAGCACCGGAAAGCCAAGCAACACCCCCCAGAACGCCGCCAAAATGCCGGCGAGCGGCAGGCAGGACCAAAAGCCCAGGCCAAAATTCTGCGCGATCAATGCATAGGAGTAGGCGCCAACCGCATAGAACGCGACATAGCCAAGATCGAGCAATCCGGCCAAACCGACAACAATATTCAGGCCCCACCCCAGCATGACATAGGTCAGCACCAGGATACCGAGATCGATCCAGTAACGCTCGGCATAGAACGGCATGGTAATGGTCAGCACCAGCACGATCGGCGTGAGGTAGCGGCCGATATAGGCGAGGCTGTCAGCCATCCGCCCAGGCGCCGCCTTCTGTACCGGCCGTGTCGATTGCCAGGCCAGCAAGCCAAGCCTGCCAAAAAACACCGCCGCCACCGCAATCAGCACCGCAATCGGCCGAGTGTGCAGTTCGATTGCGGCCACACCTACCTCGGTCTTCAGTCCGATCATCGGGCCGAACAGGCCGAAGGCTACCAGCGCCGACAGCGCCGCGTCACGCAACATGGTCAGACTTTCTCGACATCGGCGCGGCCGAGCAGGCCGGTCGGCATGAAGATCAACACCAGCACCAGGATCGAAAATGCCGCGACGTCCTTGTACTGAACCGAGAAATATGCCGACCAGAAGGTTTCGATCAGGCCGATAGCAAGCCCGCCCAACACCGCGCCGGGCAACGACCCGATCCCGCCGAGCACTGCCGCGGTAAACGCCTTAACCCCTGCGATGAAGCCGATATAAAAATCGATAACCCCATAATAAAGCAGAAACATCAGCCCGGCGACAGCGGCAAGTGCGGCCCCGATCACGAAGGTGATGCTGATGGTGCGATCCGTATCGATGCCCAACAGCCCCGCCATTTTCTGGTCCTGTTCGCAGGCCCGCATCGCGCGCCCGAGGGATGTCTTGGTCACCAAATAGGTGAACGCCGCCAGCAGCGTGAGGGTGACGATCACGATCACCATCTGCATCCAGCTCAATTGCACCGCGAAATTATCTTCGGTCATCAGGGTAATGCCACCGGGCAGCATCTCCGGCATCGGTTTCACCCGCGCGCCCTGGCTGACCTGGACGAAATTCTGCAACACGATCGACATGCCGATGGCACTTATCAATGGCGCCAAGCGAAACGATCCGCGCAACGGTCGATAGGCGACCCGTTCGACTGTCCAGCCGTAAAGTGCCGCAATCCCGGCGGCGAAAACCAAGGTCAACGCCAGCGCCAACGGCACCGATGTTACCCCCATTCCGGATAGAGCCGTCAGCGCAATCAGCGACAGAAACGCGCCGACCATGAACACATCGCCATGGGCGAAATTGATCATTCCGATAATGCCGTAGACCATGGTGTAACCAACCGCGATCAGGCCATAAATCATGCCCAAGGTCAGGCCATTGATCAGTTGTTGCAGGACGTAAGCCACGGACGCTCCTGGGTATTTTACGAATCGCGTTGGTGGCGATGCTACCATGCCCAATAAGCATGGCGCGTGCAGGCGCGCAAGCGGCGTCCAGACGTGGCAACGAACGCGGCTGTTACGCCGCGCCCGCACCCGAACGCCCGGTCGGTGGCCGATCAGACGCCGGAAAGCACCTTGCTGAAGTCCGCAATGATCTGGCCGGCCAACAAATGCAGTGCATCCGGCGTTCCCTGCGCGGCACCGGCATGCACCATACTGAGCGACGACCCTTGCAACGCCGTCTGCAGCGCCGCGCCAGTGTCGACCCCGTGGCCAGTGCTGCTGGTTGCCCCGGTCACCAACCCGGTATTTGCCGCCAGCGCGCCGATATTAAATGTCAACGAACTACCGCCGGAGCCGAACAGGTTTAGCGTGTCGTGCCCGGTAACCGATGCATCGAAGTTCTTGAAGATCAGTTCACCATAACGCAGCCCGCC